>NZ_QTXH01000012.1:19586-78848 GCF_003461545.1 Coprococcus sp. AF16-22 | reverse complement strand
ACGAACCTACAATGTGGAGGTCATTACATATTGTCTAATATTTTTTCATAATTCAACCTGCAGATCACACATTATTCTAACAATTGGTTTTCTTCTGCGGAGTTCCGCAGTCAAATGTTATAACTGCCTTGAACAGATCACCATCTATGCTCAATCTGAATTTTGCACCCATCAGTGTACACAGACTGTTTGCAATAGACAATCCCAGTCCGCTTCCCTCCGTATTTCTGGAGCTGTCTCCACGGACAAATCTCTCCATGAGCTCATCACTGGACACATTGAGCGGATCTCTGGATATATTCTTGAACTCAATCCTGGTCTTTCTGTCATCGATTATCACCGATGCATATACCCTTGTCCCCGGCATTGCATATTTGCTTATATTACACAGCAGATTATCAAATACTCTCCACAGATGCTGTCCATCAGCTCTTATGACTGCCGGCAACTCTGATCTTGTGAATACGACCTTAAGCCCGGCATTTGCAAGTTTATCCTCATATTCTGCAACAGCCTGCTCAAGCAGCATATTGGCATCTATCTCTGCCCAGTTTATCTGGATATTGCCAGTGGATGCCTTGGATGCCTCGACCAGATCCTCTATGAGTTTTTTCAATCTCGCAGACTGCCTTGAGAGAACTTCTATATATTCCTGTCTTGTCTTCTCATCCATATCGTCCTTCTGCAGCAGATCAACATAGTTGATTATGGATGTAAGCGGGGTCTTTATATCGTGGGATACATTTGTTATGAGTTCTGTCTTCAAATGCTCGCTCTTCATTCTGGCCTCAACAGCCTTTGACATGCCGTCTCTTATCTGGTTGAGGTGTTCACCATGTGCGCGGAATACCCAGAACATTTTGCTTGTGTCCGCTTTCCTGTCCAGATTGCCCTCCGCCATCTCCTTTGCGCACTTGTATAACTCTTGTGTCTGTATGAGATATGCCACTATTCCGACTATGCACAGCCATTTTAAAATGATATAAATCACCACCCAAAGAAGGCCTCTCATGCTGCCTGCTGCCAGGATTGCCACAAAAATTATCTCTACTATAGTTATACCTATATAAGCCCATACGCCCTTCTGCGTCAGGGACATATGACTTTTCACATACCTGAAACAAGCTTTCGTCTTTCTTGCTATCCACTTCAGTGCGCGGATTATCAGACAGTCTGCAAAAAATGTTCCCGCCTTCACCTTAGCGACTATATTATTAAAGAAAAACAATGCCACAGAATATAGGCATGCCACCGGCACCAGAAACGCAATATACTGTATATTCTCTGATACAAATGTGTAATTCCTATACTGGTTCACACACATGGATGCAATACCGCTTTCAACGCAGATCCCTACTGCTGCTGCAACAGAGCATACTGCCATAGCCAGCACAAGCTCAGTCGGAGTCCTCTCAAATCTGCCGAGAGTTATCGTCTCCTTCCCTGTCTTTACGCCGGCGTTGACCATTGAAAATATTGACATGACGATGCACAGCAGCAACATGACTGCAAATCCTGCCAGTATTCCCTCGCTCTTCGTCCTCCATATTCCAATGTATTGAACCATTTCCGGATTTGACGCTTTGATGTTGTCTACAGCAGCCGCCACGTCCACATAGCATTTTCCCGTGATATTTATAAATGAATATGCATCATAGCTTAGCACAAGACAGTAGACCTTTCCAGATGAACTGCCAGAATCGTCTGCTTCATCAAGATACAGTTTTTCAACTGAGCTAGGATAATAATCGCCATACATGATATCCTGTTTGGTAATAGACTTGCCATCCGCTGTCAATACAGAATCTGTATCAGCCTCCACAGTATCACTTTCTTCATATTCTTCATTATAAATGTATTCGTCATAATATGGATCATAATTCCCCAGCAGAGCATTGATATACTGCTCGCCCTGTTCCATATCGCTCTGTTTGTCAAACACAATATATCTTTTAACAGGTACTTCTATCGTGCTATCATAATCATTTGTATATATATTATCGTCCAGCCGTGCATCATCGTTTATCAGCTTTATATTTCCGGTCGTTACTTTTATCTTTCCATTATTGATGCTGACATTTGTATCATCACTGCAGGATGCCGTCAGCATGTAGCCGATATCACCTCGTTCGCTCATATCCTCATACCGGTATGACGACTTGATCGCAGATGTTGTATCCGCATTGGTCAATCTCCGGAAAACATCATCCGCAGTTATAACCATATCTCCGTTATGATCAGCACTCACGAGCTGATTATATGTTGTAATGCTTTCCAGCTGTGACCTTGTATCCTGGATGTAAGCCTTCACCTTTTCGGTAAGCGCATCATTTGTGTCCTCCACATAATCGTTTACAAGTCTCTCATACGGTGTCGCGCCCTGATCATCATCACTGTACACTCCAAGGTAGCTTCCCTGCAGCACCAGACCGCCTGTATACAGCGTTCCATATGCCAGCACCGCCACAAGAATATATATTCCAAGTTTAAAGAACACATTTCCTCGTATCTTATAAATTGTTTTATCCACTATTGTCCCTCCATTCTATATCCTCTTCCCCAGATAACCTTTATGTATCTCGGATCAGATGGATTTATCTCTATCTTTTCTCTCAGGTGTCTTATATGAACCGCAACAGAGCCTTCCGCTCCCATCGGATCCTCCTTCCACACCGCCTTATATATCTCCTTCGTGGAAAATACCTTTCCCACATTCTGCATAAGAAGTTTCAGGATGTCATACTCCGTCGGGGTGAGGGGCATAAGTTCACCGTCAAGTGTGACCTGTTTGGATTTGTCGTCAAGTTCTATACCTCCGATAACCAGCTTATCCTTTGGTGTCTCTCCGCCTCCCAGCTGCATGTAACGCCTGAGCTGGGACTTTACCCTTGCCAGAAGTTCCACCGGATTAAATGGTTTTGTCACATAGTCATCTGCGCCGACCTCAAGTCCCAGCACCTTGTCGGTATCCTCACTCTTTGCCGTAAGCATGATAACCGGCACATTGCTGCTCTCTCTTATCTTTGCCATGGCTGTTATACCGTCCATCTGAGGCATCATGACGTCCATGAGTACAAGCTGTATGTCATTAGAATTTACCATATCAACTGCCTCCATACCATTGTAAGCTTTATACACCGAATACCCGGCTGTCTTAAGATATATCTCTATAGCTGATACTATATCTTTTTCATCGTCACATATTAATATATTGTACATTTTTCTTGTCCTCACCTTTTTCGTATTTATCCTTAGCTTACCACAATCACCTCCTGTTCTCAATTATCGCCATACTGCCATTAAGAAACAACCATTATAAAGTTTAAGATATCTTTAAGACTTGTCATTATTTGTGGTATACTTAGGAGGCGGTCTGTCATTGCAGATGTTATAACGCAAAATATATCACTATATAGAAACGGAGTTTTATTATGACAAAAAAAGACGTACTTGAGATAAGACACCTGTTTGCTCCAAAGGAATGCTCCATAAGCAAGATCCGCGGATGCTACGTGGACGGAGACTGCAACAAGGTGGCGACCATCAACGAACAGTTTCTCACCATGCCGGAAGAAGAAACATACAAATATTTTGAAATACTGAAAAAGACTTTATCAGGAAGCATTGGCAAGAATCTTGTCACCATGCCATTTCCTACCTCACAGGAGTTTGAAGGCGGCACACAGGAATTCCTGAATAAACTCAGGAAGAGCAAGCTTGAGAACGATGAGCTGATAAATGAGTTCTATGACAAGGTCATCGAGAACTACGATTACACCGGCAACTACCTCATACTGCTCATCCACGATACATATGATGTTCCGGGCAAGACAACCGACGGCATCATGATGGACGATGCATCAGACGAGGTGTATGACTATATCATGTGCTCCATTTGCCACGTCAACCTGTCCAAGGCGGGACTCAGCTACTTCGACGTTGAAAGCACATTCCACAACAGAGTCCGCGACTGGGTGGTCGACATGCCGGACATAGGCTTCCTGTTCCCGGCATTTATCGACAGGAGCACGGATATCCACAACGTTCTGTACTACACCAAAAAACCGGAGGAGCTTCACGACAGCTTCATAAGCAATCTTCTCGGCACCTCGCTTCCTATAACGGCAGGCGAGCAGAAGGATGTATTTCAGGAGATCGTGGCTGAGACTCTGGGTGACGACTGTAATTATGACATGGTCAGAACCATCCATGACAATCTGAATGAGATGATCGAACAGAGAAAAGACAGTCCTGAACCGCTGACCCTATCCAAGAACACTATAAAGAATCTGCTGACAGAGAGCGGAGTATCAGATGAGAAGATGGCAGATTTTGACGCCCACTACGAGAAGGTAACCGCTGCGGCAGCACCGCCTGAGCAGCCATCTGAGAACCCGGAGGATGAACCGGCCATAGTTGTACCGCGTGAGAAGTCAACTGTCATGTACGCGACAAATGTTGCAAACACAAAAACATTTGAGGTAAAGACTCCTGATGTGGTCATCAAGGTGAATCCTGAGAGAACTGATCTGGTAGAGACCATGGAGATCGACGGAAGGAAATGCATCGTCATCCAGATATCCGATCAGGTCGAGGTAAACGGAATACCTATCAACAACAAATAACAAAGGCACAAAAAAGGACCACCGGCAGCAACAAAACCGCCGGTGATCCTTTTTTCTATCTGCCCTACTGTTTGAGCATCTTCTTTTTCTTCAATATCAAAGCTATCACAATACTTATAACGAGTATTATACCGCACACTATCTCAAATCCATATGGTACATTCGCAAATGGCATCCACTTCGTGCCCACATTCATTCCATACACACCGGATATAACTGTAGGCACAGCCATGACGATGGTTATGGCCGCCAGAAACTTCATGGCGTTGTTCAGTCTGTTGTTGATGATGGTCGTCATGAGCTCCCTCGTACCACTTATGATATCTCTGTATATCTGTGTCATCTCTATAGCCTGCTTATTCTCCACCAAAACGTCGTCAAGCAATTCCTTGTCCTCCGGATACTGCTTGATTCTGCCATATCTGGTCAGCTTGTCGAGGACTACTCCGTTCGCCCTCAGTGACGTTGCGAAGTATACAAGGTTGGACTCCAGCTCGTGAAGATCTATGAGATCCGCATCCTCGGTCTCCTCCTGGATACGCTGCTCAATAAGGGTTCTTCTTCTGTCCATGACTCTCAGATAATACTGGTATGTGGTACAGTTCCTGTAGAGTATCTGGTACATGAACCTCATCCTCTTCTTGGTGCTGAACTCTCTCACCTTGCCCTCCATAAAGGCCTCAAGCACAGGAGTCTCCTCGGCGCATATGGTGATGATGCAGTCTGCAACCAGTATGATACCAAGAGGGATTGTTGTATATGCCTCTCGTTCATTTCTTATCTCTATAGAAGGAATATCCACGATTATCAGTGTGTAGTTGTCCTCCACCTGAACACGTGAGCTCTCCTCATCATCCAGTGCGGCTCTGACATCCGCCAGATCTATCTCAAACCTCTCGGCTATGCTCTTACTCTCATCTATTGTTGGCTTAGTCATGACTATCCAGGCACCAGGACCATATTCCTGTATTTCACTCAAAATTCTGTCATCCGTTCTGTACAGTGTGATCATTCCCTGCGCCTCCTGCCACATAGATTACAGCATGCCTCAAATGCACATTACCGCCTGATAATATTAACATAAAAAACACGGCCTTTCAACAAAGTTTTGTGTAAAGACCGTGTAATATCTATGTTAGTCAAGTGCCTTTCTGTGGGCTACTGTAACCGTCTCCTCGTAGCATGAGAAGGCATCCTCGACATTCTTCTGGTCAGGCTTCTTTGTGAACAGGCTCACAATAGGAACTATGATGAGACCGCCCACCATTGCAACCGCACCGCAGTTGATAGGTGACTGCATCACTGCCGGGAACTTGAACAATCCCCATGTATTGCTTATAAAGTTCAGCGTCATGATTCCTGTTCCCCATATAAAGCATGTCCAGCAAGCCGCAACTGTAGTCTTCTTCCAGTATAAGCCATATAAAAATGGAGCAAGGAACGCACCTGCTATAGCCCCCCATGAAACACCCATAAGCTGTGCTATGAACGTTATCCTGCTTGAGTACTGCACGATGGCAATAACAGCCGATACAGCAACAAACATAACGAGCATGAGCCTCATGACAAGTATCTGTTTCTTCTCATCCATCTTCGGTGCAATGACCGGCTTTATAAAGTCGATGGTGAGCGTTGAGCTGGATGTAAGGACCAGCGAAGAAAGTGTGGACATAGATGCTGAAAGCACCAGTATGACCACAAGTCCCATAAGGGCAGCTGGAAGCTTCTCAAGCAGATGTGGAATGATGGCATCGAATCCCTCTGTAGCAACATCGGTTCCTGTCAGTCTTCCAAAACCGCCGAGGAAATAGCATCCGCCGGCAACTACGATCGCAAACAGTGTCGACACAACCGTACCTGTCTTGATGGATCTCTCATCCTTTATGGCGTAGAACTTCTGTACCATCTGTGGAAGTCCCCATGTTCCAAGGGATGTCAGCACGACGACACAAAACAGATTGAACACGTCAGGTCCCAGGAATGATGCAAATACACCCGGTGTATCTGACACTGCAGGATCATTTATCCTTGCCAGACTGTCTAGCGCGCCTGTGAGTCCACCATAGTTGTTGAGTACCGCATATATGACTGCCACGATTCCCACCAGCATGATGAGTCCCTGGATGAAATCGTTGATAGCAGTCGCCATATATCCACCTACGATTACATATATACCTGTAAGGGCAGCCATGACGATTACGCATATCTTATAGTCAACATTGAACGCCATTCCGAACAGTCTTGAAAGTCCGTTGTACAGTGACGCTGTATATGGAATGAGGAAGATGAAGATGATGATCGACGAGAAAAGCTTCAATGACTTGCTGGAGTATCTCTTCTCGAAGAACTCCGGCATAGTTCTCGTGTCAAGCTCCTGTGTGAGCAGTCTTGTTCTTCTTCCGAGAACTACCCATGCCACCAGTGAGCCAAGCAGCGCATTTCCAATTCCTATCCATGTGGAAGCAATTCCGTACTTCCATCCAAACTGTCCGGCATATCCAATGAATATAACCGCTGAGAAATAAGATGTTCCATAGGCAAATGCCGTGAGCCACGGGCCAACACTTCTGCCTCCGAGAACAAATCCATTCACATCCTTTGTGTGTTTTCTCGAGTAAAATCCAACTCCAAGCATGATTGCAAAGAAAACAACAAGCATAATAACTTTGAGTACCATAGTATCCTCCCAATACATTTTTTATCCGCGGTTTACTTTATCACATCAAAGCGTGTCAACTTTAAAGTTTTGCGGTTTAAATTGCTATATCTGATTATAAGTTATACCCATACCATAGTCAAGAAATATCCACAAAAAATACAGCGTGCGGCAATCGCTACACGCTGTATTTTTTATTGAGATCTAATCAAGTTCATCTAAATCATAAAAATCATCCATACTGTAATAATCCTTGTCATCGTGACTTGTTATACACACCAACTCTTCCGGTTCATAATCATCACATAAATGACTATACCCCATTCATTTGATATCTGCTACATATAATTCTTGTACATAATATAAGCAAAATATACCGCATACACAGCCAGCATCACTATTCCGCCCGGCCTGGTGAGCTTCTTCTTTCTGACGCTGCACACCCAGAGGAGAACAGCAGCCACTATTGCCATGATGCCATCCAACAGGAAGTTCTGCTCAAACTGCACTGGGGTTATGAGCATTGTAGTTCCGGCAACGAAAAGTATATTGAATATATTGCTTCCAACTATGTTGCCTATGGCAATATCTGTCTGCCCCTTTTTTGCCGCTGTGCATGATGTCACAAGCTCAGGAAGAGATGTGCCAAATGCCACTATTGTAAGACCTATGAGTCTCTCTGTCATACCGAGCTTTCCAGCTATATATGATGCCGCATTTACAGTGAAATTACTTCCGACCACGACCAGCGCTAATCCTATGATTATAAACAGTATAAGTCTCGGAGTCTTATCCTTCTCCGTGAGTTCTATAGAATCACTCTCGCTGTTGCCATTCTTCGCGCTGATGATCAGATATACCAAAAATCCAATAAACACTACATAGAATATCACACCCTCAAGTCTGCTGAGCACACCATCAAAATATCCCATGCAGAGTATCATGATCGATGCCACGATAACAAATGGTATATCTATCCTAAGTGTATTTTTCTTTATAGGAAGTGCTGCTATGAGTGCTGTCACTCCAAGGATGACAAGTATGTTAATAATGTTGCTTCCAAGCACATTTCCAACAGTGATCCCGGCTCCCGCAGGCGAAAGTGCCGCCTTTATGCTGACAGCTGCTTCTGGAGCACTAGTGCCCATGGCAACTATTGTTAAGCCAACTACCATCTCTGGTATGTTGCATTTGACAGCTATTTTAGACGCACCATCTACAAATACATCCGCTCCCTTTATCATAAACACAAATCCAAGCACAAGAAGCAGTATCTGACCTAACATTTTTAATATCTCCATACATTCCCTCCATTGTATATATGCTACATTTTTACCTCAGCTATATAAGCAGCTTTTCTATCCCTATCATGTGGCATATGACGTATTACAGATCTCTTCTGACAATTATCATGCCCGCAACGCTGTCCAGCAATTCCTCAATTCCAAGACCTTCCGCTTTGATATTGATATGGCAGTACTTCTCATAAAGCTTTGTCCTCTCATTATACAAATCTTTCAGAGTCTGTCCATCCTTCAGCACCACGCCTCTTCTCTTGATATTGCCAAGTCTGTTCGCTATCTCCTCATATGGAAGATTGATATATATAACTGTATCCTCCGCCATGTATTTCTCCATGGCATCAGTACAGTACACAGCGCTTCCACCTGTGGCTATGACTGCATGTTGGTCTGTGATACCCTTGTTCACATCATTCTCTATCTTTAAAAACCCATCATCGCCATACTTTGCTATGATCTCCCTGAGCAGCATTCCCTGACTGTTCTGTATGAGAATATCTGCATCGATGAACTTATAACCGAGAACCTTTGCCAGAAGAACCCCTATAGTGCTCTTGCCCGCTCCCGGCATGCCTGTAAGTACTATGTTGTTCATTTCTCTTTTACCTCCGGTATAACTGATACTTCGTCCTTGAGCGTCTTGAGAACAAAGTGCGTTTCAGTTGCTGACACACCCTCATATCCCTTCACAAATCTATACACCTCGTCCAGACCTGCAGCGGAATCAGTCACTATCTTCAATATAAAGTCAAAATCTCCTGTCATATAGAAGCATGCGACTATGCTGTCATTTGTCTGTATAAGCTGTGCAAATTCATCATAATATTTCGGATGCTTCAGTCTCACTTCCATGATGGCTACCATCTCATTGCCCAGCTTTTTCTGGTCAACCTCAATGGTATATCCCTTTATTACCCCGCTGCTCTCCATCTTCCTTATTCTCTCTATCACGGCCGAGACAGAGAGATTGATCTCTTCACTGATGGCCGATGCTGTAAGTCTCGCATTGTCCTTCAGGCATCTCAGTATCTTGTAGTCAATGTTATCCATTAATTAAACCTCTGTATAATAAAATTAGATTACTCCCAAACATTTTAACACAAACACCCACAGAGTCAACGTCACTGACGATAATAATGTGGATAAAACGATAATATTCGATGACAGCACATAATCATTGTCCATATTCTTCGCCATGATGTATCCCGACACCGTAGCCGGTGCTCCAACCATTATAAGTATAGCAACTATCTCACTCGGCCCAAAGCCCATACCAATGGCAACCGGAAGGAATATGACAGGAAGAATCACAAGCTTTATGACCGTTGCCACAAGTGACGGCTTGAGCCTGGTCAATGCCTGCTGTGAGTCAAATCCAGCACCTATGGCTATGAGCGCTATAGGAGTCGCCGTCTGTGCTATATAACTGATAGTTCTTGTCGGTATGGCTGGTATCGGTATGTCAAATACAGAGAACGGGACTCCAAGCAATATTCCTATGATGATCGGATTCTTCAATATATTGACGAACGCTTTCTTGATACCAGCTGTTCCTCTCTGTCTGTCGTTCCCGCCAAATGTCAGAGCTATTACAGATATAATATTGTACATCGGCACCGCTGACACTATCATGAGAGGCGCCATGCCCGAGTTGCCACAGATATTCTCCACAAATGCAACGCCGAGAACCGCAGCACTTCCTCTTGCTCCACCCTGCACAAATGCACCGATCATGGTTCTGTCCTTACAGTATATCAGTGCAAACACCCATACCAGCCCAAACATTATGATCGTTCCAAAGAAGCAGAACAGAACAAACTTTACATTGAGGTCGTCCAATATGGAGGTCGTCGCAATATCCCTGAACAGCAGAACCGGAAGGGCTACCTTGAACACATATTTATTCGCCACGTTGGCGAACTCTTCTGTTATAATATGTATCTTCATCAGAAACCATCCCAGAAGTATCACCAGAAATATCGGTATCGTTGCATTTATGCTGAATATAAAATTATCCATTACTACACATCCTCACAATTTTCAATTTTTTTCAAAATACCTATTGACTTTCGCTCCTATAATGCATATAATGCAAAAGTCGGTTTGATGAATAGGCGATAACGTCTGATTCAATATAACACATCAGCAACTGATTTTCAAAAAAAATTAAAAAAAGTTGTTGACAAGCATCACCGACTTGTGTATAATAGGTTTTGCGTTGGTCGCAAAGGACTAACGGGGTGTGGCTCAGCTTGGCTAGAGCGCTTGATTTGGGATCAAGAGGTCGCAGGTTCGAATCCTGTCACCCCGACTTATAATCCAAAACACTGTTAAGCATTATGCGGGTGTAGTTCAATGGTAGAACACTAGCCTTCCAAGCTAGATACGTGGGTTCGATTCCCATCACCCGCTCTTTATTTTCGCTAACATATACATATAGCGGGAATTGGTACGTGTCCGTAGCTCAGCTGGATAGAGCAACGGCCTTCTAAGCCGTGGGTCGGGGGTTCGAATCCCTTCGGGCACATTTTTGTATCTTAGCTACTACTACTGTTAGCAGGCTAAGATATATTTTTATAAAATAGCAATTATTTTATAAGCCTATGGTGGGTATGGCGCAGTTGGCTAGCGCGCCAGATTGTGGCTCTGGAGGCCGAGGGTTCGAGTCCCTCTATCCACCCTTTTTCTTTATCGCACATATTAGCGATGCTATTGGGTTATCGCCAAGCGGTAAGGCACAGGACTTTGACTCCTGCATTCGCTGGTTCGAATCCAGCTAGCCCAGTTATTAAAGTCCAGACTTATGGGCCATTAGCTCAGGCGGTAGAGCACTTGACTTTTAATCAAGTTGTCCGGGGTTCGAGTCCCCGATGGCTCACTATTTCCCTTCTGATATGAGGGGCTATTTTTATTTTATGAAGAATTAAGCGGATATGGCGGAACTGGCAGACGCGCTAGACTTAGGATCTAGTCCTTCGGGGTGCAGGTTCGATTCCTGTTATCCGCATTTTTTATACCTTTTATCATGACGTTTCGTCCTATCTTCCATTTTTTTAGTAGATGGCAAAAAAATACGCTCTATCCTCAATGGATAGAGCGTATCTTTATACTACCATATTCTTCTATATAATACAGTACGAATTACTCAGCGTCTGCCGCCTCGGCTGCTTCTGCTGCTGGCTCTGCCTCATCTGTATCTTCCTCATCATCGAAGAAGTCATCGTCGAAATCATCGTCGAAGTCATCATCAAAATCATCAAGGAAGTCTGGTGTAAGATATGAATATACTGCATATGCAATACCTGCAATAGCAGCAACGGCACCAATGATAACCAAGATCACAAATAATGTGCTCTTTGCCTTCTCTTCTGTTGCATCGCCTTTAACTAAGATTACGTCACTACTCTTCATCGTTACATTCCACCCTTTCTTAACCCTGTAACGGGTTTCATTATATTATATTGATTTGAGAGAAGAAACATACAGTTATTATCTCCCAATACATACCAAAATTATAGCATACGGTTTTGATTATTTCTATATGTATTTTATAAATAAATCTAACATGCGGTTTAATTGACTACTCGCATTTTTTGAGCTTTGCAAACGAAGCAAACATCTTCCTGACACCGCATCTGTCGAAATTCACTGTAACCTCGTAATCCTTATCGCCCTTCTCCAAAGCCTCCACAGTACCCGGACCAAACTTAATATGTCTGACTCTGTCTCCAACAGCATAATCCGGCTTGCCAACACTGTTTACCACAAAGGCTTTGCCGAACGAAGGCTGGGAAGACGGCTGCCCGTATGACTGCTGTTTTGCATAGCTGCTGTATGGATTCTTCTGTCCATAGCTTCTGCCTGAGGCTGCTCCAGCGGTTCTTCCACCGCCATAGCCGGCATATGTATCACCATATGAACTTCCATACGCATCTCTGCGTCCTTCACCTCTGTTATATCTGTCGACAGACTCCGACTCTCTTCGCTTTGCCATATTCTTCATATCAGCTTCATGCTCAAACAGCATAGGCGGGATCTCTCTTATGAATCTGGACACATCGCTGTACACCCTATTACCATGCATCATTCGTTCCTTCGCCGCACTCAGGTACAGCTTTTTCATGGCTCTGGTTATACCCACGTAACACAGACGTCTCTCCTCCTCAAGAGCATCGGGATCATCTGAGTTGAGTGCAATTCCACTAGGAAATACTCTGTCCTCCATTCCGCATATAAATACGTATGGGAACTCCAGACCCTTGGCACTGTGGAGAGTCATCAGCTTGACCTGATTGTCATCCTCCGACATGGCATCGAGGTCAGACACAAGCGCTATCTCCTCCAGGAACTCGCTGAGCCCTGCCTCCTCATTATCCTCTGTGAATTCCACCACCTTGTTGCGGAGTTCATCGATATTCTCAAGTCTAGTCATGGCCTCCTCTGTGTGCTCTGCTATGAGCTCTGACTCATAACCCGTATCCTCAAGAATCCTGTCGTACACCGAGTCAAGGCTCTCACCATCCGCCAGCATATCCCTGAATGATGTGATAAGCTCCGCAAACTGCCTGATCTTGGCCGAGGTCTTGGCAGCCATTCCCGGTATCTCGTCAGCTCTCGCCGCAGCATCCATCATCGACAATCCATACGCATCCGCAAATGACTCAACCTTGCTGAGACTCGCCTCGCCTATACCTCTCTTCGGAACATTTACCACTCTCCTGAAGTACAGGTTGTCAGTGGAATTGTTGATGACCTTGAGATATGCCAGAACATCCTTGATCTCCTTTCGGGCATAGAAGTTTGTGCCGCCATATACTCTGTATGGTATGTTCGCATACACCATCTTCTCTCCGAGCACACGGGACTGTGCATTCGTCCTGTAGAGGATAGCTATATCCCTGTAGTCCACTCCCTGTCTGACAAGAGTCTTGATACGGCTCGCCACCATATCTCCCTCTGCATATTCCGAATCGCACTGCTCAAACGAGATCTTCTCACCGGCATCCTTATCCGTCCACAGAGCCTTATCCTTACGGCCTGCATTGTGCTGTATGACTGCATTCGCTGCGGCAAGTATATTGCCACAGGATCTATAGTTCTGTTCCAGCTTGATAACCTTCGCATCCTCATATTCCTTCTCAAAGTTCAGGATATTGGTTATATTCGCTCCTCTGAACTTGTATATGGACTGATCATCGTCTCCCACCACACACAGGTTCCTGTATTTTCTCGCAAGCATCTTGACCAGCAGGAACTGTATGTGATTAGTATCCTGATACTCGTCAACCATGATATATCTGAATCTATTCTGATATGTATCAAGGACATCAGGATTGTGCTCGAACAGCTCCACCGTCTTGTAAATAAGATCGTCAAAGTCCATCGCATTGTTCTTCTTAAGACGACTCTGATACTCAGTGTACACCTCTGCAGCCTTTGTTCCTGCATAGTCTGCAGCATTCTTTTTTGCAAATTCATCAGGTGACAGATACTTCTCCTTGGCCTTGGATATCTCCGCCATGAACATCTTCTCGGGATACCTCTTCGGGTCTATCTGAAAATCCTTGAGTATACTCTTCACCGTACTCTTCTGGTCATCCGAATCATATATATCAAAGTTCTTGCCATAGCCGATCTTATCAGCATATCTTCTGAGTATCCTCACACACAGCGAATGAAATGTGCTGACCCATACCCTGTCAGCTCCATCCCCAACTATCAGATCAACTCTCTCCCGCATCTCACGGGCCGCCTTGTTGGTGAATGTGATCGCCAGTATGTTCAGAGGATTAACTCCTTCGTGCTCCATGAGATAGGCTACCCTGTGTGTGATAACCCTGGTCTTTCCGCTTCCTGCTCCCGCAAGTATGAGCAGCGGCCCATCCACATGCTCACAGGCCTGTTCCTGCATATCGTTAAGTCCTGCCATAATTCCTCCTGTATCCTGTGACGTAAAAAACGCCGTTATATATACCAAACATATGTTTTATTCCATCTGCCTAGTATATCATAACAGCGTTTATTTGAAAATATCATTATTCAATTATAATGTATTTGTCTTTAGATCAGCTTCGTTCCACAGTTGCCACAGAACTTCGCACCGTTAGTTGGCTGTCCACAGTTAGGACAGAACTTTGGAGCTGTTCCGGTTCCTGCTGCCTGTGTTGCTGCATTGTTCATCTGGTTCATAGCTCCGGCCATCTGACCTGCCATAGCCATTCCCATCTGCATTCCTACCATGGCATTTGCCATATCCGTTGCATTGCTTCCGGCTGTTCCTGTACGGCCACCCCTTGCCATGGAATCAACCATATTCACCTGCTGGAATCTGTTCATATCCCCTATCATAGAATACTCAGCAGCCTGATCAGCACGCTTCTGTATATTCTCAGGATATGTAAACTCGCTTATTCTGAAATCAGTTATCGTAAGTCCGATTCCCAGGAGTTCCATGTCCAGATCTTCCTTGATACCCTTAGCTATATCAACGGAATTGGCCATAAGATTGAATACGTCTCCGCCAACCTTTGTGATCCACTTCATCAGCAGTCCGTCCAGGATACCCCTTATCCTATCTCTTATGTCATCGACTGTGAACTGCTGCTTTATACCTGCAACCTTCTCTATTAGAACATTATAATCGTCTATCTTGAATGAGAATTTACCATTTGATCTCACAGGAAGTCCGCCCGGAAGTCCCGGTGCCTGAAGTCTGATCGGTGAACTGGTTCCCCAGTTACATGTAAACTCTTTTGTATTCACAAACAAAACCTCTGCGCGAAGTCCTGAATTGAATCCGAACTTAAATCCCTTCAATGTTGAAAGGAATGGTATGATCTGTGAATCAATAGTGTAGTTTCCAGACTCGGTAAATATACCTTCAACCGCTCCGTTATAAAGGAATATAGCATCCTGTCCCGGTTTGATTATAAGCTTTGAATCCTTCTTGATCTCTCTATTTGTCCACTTCCAGAAGATGACGTCATCTCTGTACTCTTCCCATTCTACAACATTAGCAAACTGATTTGAAAATAAACCCATGTAGTGCACTCCTCTCTGTTCTGCAATATGTTTGGAATATTATAATCCCATCTTTGCCTTAAGTGCTGCAAGCTCATCCTGAACGTCTGCATTTGGAGCTGCATCATACTTGCTTGCAAGATCATCTATTGAATCTGCGCTTGATGAATTGAGCTCGCTCATTGCATTTGCCTTGTCAAGCATAGCGTCTGCCTTTGCTTCCATTCTTGAAAATGCATCAAGTGAAGCTGATGAATCGCCGATACCGCTCATCATCTTGTTCATACGCTCCTGAGTCTTAGCAACCTGAACCTTTGCCTTGATAGTCTCTTTTCTTGCATTGAGATCGCTGACATCCTTTGTGAGCTTGTCATGCATCTGTCTCATCTTGGCTGCGTTAGCTGCTGCTGCATCATATGCCTGCTGAAGAGCTACCTGCTTCTGCGTGAGCTGGTTCTTCTTCTCGAGGAACTTCATTGCATCGCCCTCGTTACCTGCTACAAGTGCCTTCTCTGCATATGTCTGCATCTTTGCGATCTCTGCGTCACACTCATCAAGCTGTCTCTTGCATCTCTGCTCCTCTGCCATAACAGTTGCAGTCTCTGACTTAACCTTTCTGAGATCCTCCTGAAGGTCTCTGAGGTACTGATCTATCATCTTCTCAGGATCCTCTGCCTTGTCAAGAAGTGCATTGATGTTTGATGACATAATGTCCTTAAATCTCTTTAAAATTCCCATAACTTTTTACCTCCGCGTTTTAGGTTGATTTATTTGTATATAATATTAAATGTTGCCTCCTGTCGACGACACCACCATTATATGATCTCCCATGCTCCGGCGCAATACCATGCATGCTGTGTTGCTGCATCATATAATGTGCTATTCGACACGTTACCCCCTGTAAAGTATCAGCCGCCAACTTATCAGGCTTTAATATTCAAAACTAGCGCGTCCCCTGCATGTTGCACGAAACTTTTATACGACTCCGTCATCCACGTCATCATAGGCATCGGATATACGTCCGCCTATTCTGAAATCAGGTCTGCCGTTCTTGTCTGAGTCGCTTCCCTTGGCACTCGCATCCGTTATCGACTCCTCAAGTCTCACCGGTGTTCTGTCTCCAAAGCGTCTCATCTTATCGTCATGATCACTGTCTTTTATGACATGTATCGAAGAATCCGCATCGTCAGTCTCCCTCTGGACACTCTTGACCGGTTCCCTGGATGCCTTCACTCGGATTGGTTCAGGCTCCTTCTTATCTTCAAAATCGAACTCCCACTGAACCATCTCCGGCTCACCGTTCTTATCCTTGTGCTCCTCATCCTTGGCTTTGTTCTTCTCATAATACAGCTCATTCGCCAGAAGCTGGCTGATCTCCAGTATATCGGCATAGCGCTCCTGCTTCTTCATATCCATGAGACCTTCCATGAGCTCCTTCTTGTTGTTCTCAATGATCTCAGATTTCTTTCTCAGAGAATCAAGGACTCTGTCGCTCTCCATGCTTATCATATTATATGCCTGGTTCACGGTCTCGTTGATCTCCATCAGCATCTCATTTGTATAAATGATAGATGCCGCATATATCTCGTTGGCCGTTCTGAGCGCCTGCCTGTCCTGCTTGCCAAGGCTCTTGACATTGCGGTCCACAAAGAGCGGGCTTGGCTTTGTAAGCCTGATCCTGGATGCGGTCTCCTCGGCCTCTGCGATGATCTCATCGGCCTCCTGCTCTGCCTCCTTGATGATCTTGCTTCTCTTGTCTGTGATCTCATGATATGCCTTGAGTTCCAGATCTATAGTAGTCTTGAGCTCCTCAACGATCTCAAGAACCTCTTCCTTGTTGACCAGTACCTTACCTGCTGCAAATGGAACGTTCTGTCCATCTCCAACTATATCCTGTATTCTATCTAAAAGCTGTTTAGCTTTTCCGTTCTCCATAATAGTGCCTCCATCGCAACTTTTCTATCTCATAAGTATACGCTAGTTTATTTTAGCATCTTTCATATGGCATTTCAACGTTAATCTATCGCCGGTTTCACATCATCTCTCGGAAGCCCAAGGAAATCCTGTATAAGATGTCTTGTAAAAAGCCGTCCTTCCTCGCTCTCAAATATACGCTCAGGATGCCACTGGAAGGCAAGTATGCTCATCGTCGGTGATACAAATGCCTCGACAGATTCATTCTCCTCATCGACCACTATCGGATAGAACATCGTCGACAGATTTTCCAGATAGACACAGTCGCTGTGGAAGTTGTTTACCTTGATATATCTGTCCGTCTTGACTATCCTTGCCATGTGGTCTGTGCCTCTGGGTCTTGGCACCTTAAAGCGCGCGGAATAACTTATCTTACCGCCAAACAGCGCATTTATGTGCTGCATTCCCCTGCACACGCCTATCACTGGGATCTCATTCTGGACGCAGTACATTATGAGCTGCTCCTCTAGCGCATCACGGTGCGGCTGCAGCTCTGCATTGTGCGGCTCCACATAATGTCTCGGATGGAGCGTTCCGCCCCCTGTCACTATCAGGAGATCAAACTGTTCATCCACTATCTCATCAAAGTTTTTTGTAAAGTTGGATACCGGTCTGAGTCTTATTCCAAGGCTCTCATAGAACTCCACATAAGCAGCCTCGAGAACGTCCGTATATTTTCCATACATATTGTGTCCTTCCCGCTGTGTTATAAGTGCATGTAACATAAAACCTATACCCCCTTTGTTATCTTACCGTGTGCACAGTCGAGCGTCACCGTCTGCTGTTTTTCCACGAAACTGTATATGCAGTCTCCGCAGCCTATTGCCGCCGGGATGTTGAACTCCGCACACCTTATCGCCATGTGGGATGCAACTCCGCCGTATTTCGTTATAAATCCTTTTATCCCCTTTGCAAATATCCAGTCGTATCCCGGATCCGCCTTCGGGAGAACTACTATCTTATCCTGAACGTCAGCCACATCCTCGTGATCCTCATTCTCATAATTTTCAAGCAGGAGAATGTCACCCGTGACGCATTCAGATGTTATGAAGTTAGGTCTGGCCTCCCATATCTCTATGCATTTTAACTGCAACGGATCATATATGACATCTGGCAGTATAAGCATGGACGCCCTCTGGAATTTCTTTTTGTTCTGATCTATGATCTTTCTCCATATATCGCCTGTGAATTCCGCAGGTCTGTTCACCATAAGCTGAATATCCGGCACCTCAAGATATGCCATGTCTTCCTTGCTTATGCCAAGTTTATCGCCTATATCTATAAGTATGTCTATGGCAAGGCTTAATGTCTTGGTGAACTCGAACTTGAAGAATTCCCTCTCCTCCATGGAATCCTTGAGGAAATCCAGAAATTCCCTGAGGTCCACATAAAAGCCTATATCCTCAAGTGCCTCCATGAGCTTAACCGAATCCAGAGGATTATGCTTAAGCTCCTCTATGGTCTGCCTCTGCTTTCTCGCAGCAGCGCTTCCCTTGGACAGGTCGAACTCGCGCTGGGCGTATGTCTCGCAGGTTATGTCGTATGTGCCTGAACGCAGATGTCCATATTTTTCATCAAATGTACCTCTTGTTATCCTGCCGTCCACCAGATCCTGAAAGTCAGAATCGTACTCCGACGCAACAGTATATATCGACATCATAAAATCGTCTATCTCTTTGTCCGTAAAATATCCTCTGTACACAAGAGATCTGCTAATCGCCTTCGATATGAATGCCAGTCTCGCCTGTCGCGCAAATTTCGGGGTTCCGTAATGCTTTATGCTCTCTATGAGCTGTACAAAATACTGTATCAGCGTTACCACATCATTGTGCGCCATAAGCCAGTTGCTTCTCGTATTCTCACGGTGGACACGAAGGCCGTTAAGAGCCCTGAGATCCTTCATCCTGTTTCTATTGAAATTGCATATCGCATTGTTTGTCAGATTGAACAGCGAATCCGAGAGGTCCGCAATCTCCTCCCTGGTGAACCCGGCTTCCGTCAGTGTCCCCAGCTTGTCCTCCGTCGAGAAGTCATATTCGGAAAATGCTATCTCAAATTCTATCTTGTCATGGGCGGTCGGATCATCTATAAGCTTTTTATCGTAATACTTCAGAAGCTTCGCCTCCAGCCTGTCATCCAGTTCATCCGGCATCAGCCCCAGGAACGACTTCTTAAGAGATATGTACGGCTTGTTGCCAAGCTTATACATGAGGTCTCCATCCACCTCTCTGTAACCAATGTAGCTGAGTCCCTGATTCCATGCCGCAGACGTGATGATCTCCCTGTACAGGGAATAGTCAAGCGGATGGGGATTTTCACCTATGATCTCCGCAGGATTCCAGAATGCCATATCCGACAATATGGTGTTCCTGTCCCCAACCAGGCTGCTGATCTCCCTGTATGTATCCTCAGCCTCCAAAACAGTCCTGAACACCTCTTCGTCATCGACATCGGAGTGAACACCATTGATGCTGGCTGCAAGAGGTCTCATCTGAAATATCGTGACTGTATTGCCCTCATCTATTGCGAACTCCACATCCAGTGGATATTCAGGGTGCATATCCTCCAGCTCACGCATGGATCTGATGAGCGCAGCCCAGTTCGCCGGCAGCTCATCACAGTCCACATTCCTGATTATGTATACCGTCTTTCCTCCCCTTCCGCTTGTAACCGCGTCTGTGGATGAATCATCGTAGGTTATCGTATAATATGGCCTGTCCTTCTTGATCTCCCTTGAAAATATAACGCCGCTGTAGCTGATATTCGTGATCTGTCTCTGTATGAGAACCTGTTCGCCGGACACATCGTCCAGATCACATTTATATGAATCCAGCACTTCCCTGACTGCCCTTACTACCGCCTCTCCGTCTGAAGGGTCCACTCCCAGAATACTCTCATAGTGACCGGCATTCGAAGTGTTGAGTCCGTCTTCATTTGAGGACGAGCTTCTGACCACGATATACCCTCCGGCAAATTCTTCTGCTATCTCCGCCGCAAGTCCATACGGATCGGCATCAAGCTCAGCTCCGGTTACTATCTTCAGCTTTTCCACTCTCGAATACTTCAATTTTCCATACAGGCTCTTAAGAACATCAGCCTTTGAAGAAATCCTGTCTGTCATGTTGCCTCCTTATTAAAAAAAGCTGCACTTAGTGTATACTAAAGTGCAGCTTACATCAATTTCTTTTTATATGTAATTGTACCGTTCTGTGATCTACTTCACTGTGAGAAGGTCGTCCACTGACTTTCTAGGCGGCATCTCCGGTGCAAATGCAGGATAACCCATAGCCACAACTGCGGCAACGGTCTGTCCATCAGGAATACCAACTATCTCTCCTACCTTTGCATCGTCAAATATTCCGAGTATGACTGTTCCAACGCCCTTATCATGAGCGGCAAGACAGAATGTCTGGGTTGCTATACCGGCATCGAACATCTCCCACTCGCTGCCCTTGCTTGTGCTGAACTCTCCTGACTTCTCATAGCCACATATTCCGTCCTTCTTGGTGACTATCATGAGCTGCTTCGCTCTGCTGACTGTCTTCTGGTTGAGAGGGAAATCCATAACGCCCTCTGCAGCTATCTTAGCGATGATCTCCGGATCCTCCACAAGTGTATATCTGATAACCTGTGTATTCTTCCATGATGGCGCATATGACGCCAGCTCAACAATCTCTCTGACTGTGTCAACACTCACCATCTCATCTGTAAACTTTCTCACACTTCTTCTGGTCTTGATACATTCTACTGCGTTCATACAATGTCCTCCTGGTGTAAAATCTTATAATAATCCCTGGATATATAATATCCCGCTCGTGAACTTGTCACCGACGTTATTCACGTAATTCCTGTATTCCTTATAGTCTATATAATACTTCTTTCCCCATGAAGATACAACAAGATATTCTCTTCCTTTTATGGTGCACACTCCTGTAACAGTCACATAATGTGAGTGGACATTCTCCCTGATGGAGCTCTTCAGCTCACCGTCCTTGTCCACATAAAGGCTGATACCCTTCTTGCCAAATGGATTGTATCTGTTAGGTCCTATGGCCAGTATGACCGGCTTATTCTTCCTTATGAGATGTCTTATATCTCTCAGCATCGATTCATCGGACTGCATCATCTTCCACTTTGCCTTGAGCCCTATGTCGTTCAGCATGAAATATCTGTTCATCGTATGCTTGAGTGCTATTCCCAGCATACCCTTGTGCATGAGAAGTATCACGTAGTGCACATAGAAAAATCTCACATACTCAAGATAGTCATGCTTGTTGTATAAGCCTTTTGGCTTGTTGATCTTTCGTATGGCATCGGTCATCATATTCGGATTCTGCTCAGCAAGATACATCGTGAGGTCTGCCATGGCTATAACACCACATCCGACCTTCTGCATCTTCTTTGACTTTGACCAGTTCTGATTGCCACCGTAGCTCACCAGATTCAGATTCTTTATCTTCACATAATCTCTATTAGTTAAATATACATCTTCCATTGTTAGTCCTTTCCAGCGCTATGTGCGCCATATGCCTGAAGTCATATATTAGTCTGCTCGTCTTTGCTATAGATTATATCATGAATCGCAATCCACATCAAGCATTCTTAACTGTGTTAAGTAGTTTTAAAAACTACATTCGTTGTTTTTTGATTATTTTCACTTTACTTTTTGCCGGTGATTTGTTATAAGATTATATGAGTTGGATAAGTGATCGCGGCTGCATTTTTGCAGGTGAGGAAAGTCCGGGCTTCACAGGGCAGGATGCCGGATAACGTCCGGTGGAGGCGACTCCCAGGCCAGTGCAACAGAAATATACCGCCATATTCGTATGGTAAGGGTGGAAAGGCGAGGTAAGAGCTCACCGCTGCCATGGTAACATGACAGGCTCTGTAAACCCCATCCGAAGCAAGACCAAATATAGCTTCTGCAAAGGAGCTTGTGGAATGATACAGTTGCCCGCTGCATTCCAGGTAGGTTGCTTGAGTTTTATGGTAACATAAATCCTAGATAGATGATCACTCTCGACATAACCCGGCTTACAGTCCAACTCATTCCCTTTCATAGTATTTTTCTTATATTTTGAACAAAAAATACGGCACGGAGACATTTGTTTTGCCTCTGTGCCGTATTTTTGTATTGTTGGTTATTCTTTATCCTTGTGTGAACCTTCATCATATCCTGAAGCATCCGCCACCTATAAATTCTCTGAGTATGGAATTTGCTGGTATGTATTCTGTGTCTATGTCGTGGAACATATCTATCAGACGCAGAAGTCTCGCCGCATCCTGGTAATGCTCTGAAGTCTCATCTACCCCGAGCAGCAATGGTCTCGCCTCACGCCGTATGGCGGTATATTCGTACAACAGTCCCGAGTTAAACATCTCATCAGCCTCGCTCTCATATGGGAAGATATATTTCTCCTCTCCCCTTCTGACTGAGCTCCACATGGAAAGTGTCTTCTCCACATCGTTCCCTCTGGTCCTGCTGTCTCTGACTATTCTCCTGAGCAGTCTGCTGTCTATGGTTGAAACCTTTGCCGGCTCGCCGTCCTCACCTTCAACGTACAACTGATTAAGGGGACTTATGTATATCTTGTACTTGTCTTCATCCGCCAGTCCGTATGTCATCTTCGGGTTAAGCGAATGGATTCCTTCCATGATGATAACATCATTTTCACCTATTTTGAGAAGGTCCCCATGATATTCCCTCACTCCGGTCTTGAAGTTGAAAACCGGAAGCTCTATCTCTTCACCGTCCAACAGCCTTGTCATATCCCTATTAAGTGTTTCAAGATCCATGGCCTCCAGGCACTCGAAATCATAGTTGCCATTCTCATCCTTAGGATTGTCTTCACGGTTCACAAAATAGTTATCCGCAGCTATCGCATGTGGTCTGAGTCCCATGGCACGAAGCTGGATACTGAGTCTGTGGGAAAGTGTTGTCTTGCCCGCCGAGCTCGGCCCGGATATCAGTATTATCCTACGCTTCTGTTCGGAAACTTTTCTGGCTATCTCATACATGCAGTTACTCTGCATAGCCTCGCATACCAGTATGAGCTCCAGTCCCTTTCCTGAATCGATCATCTCGTTCAGCCTGTCGATCGAATCGATACCGACTTTCCTCGCCCACTCCTTTGCAGTTGTCTTTAATGATGTTATACTTCTCTGCTCATCACCCATATAAATATCTACTCCATATCCGATATAAGTCTCAATGCCTCTTCCATGCATTCCTTTTCATGTGTGAGCTCACCGGCACGCCGTCTGGCATTGACCGTATCCACCTTCTTCAGTCCATCAAGGACTTTTCCGGTCGAATCAAGCTTATCCCTCAGATACTCTCCGAGGATCTTGTCATGATTATGTATGAGGTAATATCCGTATTTATAATATACTTCATCCATGGCTGACTTATTACCAAAATCCTGTGCTGTCACATCCACGTTCAGTACAACGTAGTATTTGCCAGCATCTATCAGCATTTTTTCCTCTGTGATCTTCCAGCCATTCTCTGCGATGTACCTTCTCAAATGCTCTGTCTCCGACTGGGGCTGCAGCACGAGCTGACCGGCTGACTGTACCACATCCATGCCGGCTTCAAGTATATCCGTTATGAGGATTCCTCCCATGCCGGCTATTATGATGGAATCCACCTCACCCGGAGATATGGTTGCAAGTCCGTTTCCGAGTCTCAGATCAATACGGTCTGTCATATTCCATCTGGCTATATTATCCCTGGCTATAGCACACGGACCGGTTCTAACATCTGATGCTATGACCCGGTCCGATATGCCATTTGCCACAAGGTATATGGACACAAATGCATGGTCGCATCCAATATCACACACTCTGCCGCCGGGCTTTACCATGTCGGCAACAGTCTTCATACGAAGTGACAATTCTATATCTTTCATAATTATTATCCTCGCACCATCCATGCCAGATCGCGCGGTCCTCTCTGCTAGTTATACAGGAAATCCTTGAGCTTTCTGCTTCTGTTAGGATGTCTCAGCTTTCTGAGCGCCTTTGCCTCGATCTGTCTGATACGCTCTCTTGTGACATTGAACTCCTTGCCGACTTCCTCAAGGGTTCTTGGTCTTCCGTCATCCCATCCAAATCTGAGCTTTATAACTCTCTGCTCTCTCTCTGTAAGTGTGCTGACTACCTCGTCGAGCTGCTCGTGCAGCAGTGTCTGGTTTGTCGCCTCAACAGGTGTAGGGATACTCTCATCCTGTATGAAATCTCCAAGATGGCTGTCCTCCTCCTCACCGATAGGAGTCTCCAGTGATACAGGCTCCTGTGCGATCTTCATGATCTCCTGAACTCTCTCCTTTGGAAGTCCCATAACCTCTCCGACTTCCTCTGGAAGCGGCTCTCTGCCGAGCTTCTGAAGCAGATCTCTGCTCACTCTGGTAACCTTGTTGATGGTCTCAACCATATGAACCGGGATTCTTATGGTTCTCGCCTGATCTGCGATGGCCCTTGTGATGGCCTGTCTGATCCACCATGTCGCATATGTTGAGAACTTGTAACCCTTTCTGTAATCAAACTTCTCCACGGCCTTGAGCAGACCGAGGTTACCCTCCTGTATTAGATCGAGGAATAACATTCCACGTCCAACATATCTCTTGGCTATACTTACAACAAGTCTGAGGTTGGACTCAGCAAGCTTCTTCTTTGCCATCTCATCGCCTGCCTCCATTCTCTTGGCAAGCTCTATCTCCTCCTCCGCGCTGAGCAGAGGCACCTTTCCTATATCCTTCAGGTACATCTTGACAGGATCCTGTGTTGTGCTTGATATATCACCTGTATCTGTGAAATCTATCTTCTCAACATCCTCGCCCTCAGCGATCACGTCCTCGTCAAGTGTTGGCTCCTCCTCATCGTCATCTGTTATCTGAAGTATGTCCACACCGTTCTTTTCAAGGAAATTGAAGATCTTCTGCATGGTATCCAGATCAAGGGCAACCTCCTTGAGATCGTTAAAATGCTTGATGAGCTCTGTGTCCTCTATAACGTTCTTCTTGCTGTGAGCTATGTCAAGCAATTCCTGAAGCTTTGTGTTGAACTTTGCGTTGATCGCATCGTCCTCACTCACCTTGATCATATACTTGTCTTCATTTGAATTGATCGCATCCATTGTACTCATATCTTTCCTCCACATAATGTATTGTTTATTTCTTATAAAATAACTTTAAACTTTTCTATCTTTTTCCTGTCCTTGATGAGCTGCTGAACCTTCATCATGTCATTCTCGCTCTCAAGCTGTTTTTTTATGCTGGCAAGCTTTATCTTTTTCACGACCTCGGTTATGGCATTGCCAACCTCCTCCTCGGTCATGTCTATCGCCAGATCTGTCTGGAGCATGCCTGCCACCAGTCTCTGTTCCTCCACATCCTGGAATGTGTTCACCACCACAGCGGGCTCAACCTTGTGCTTCTCCCTGTACTGTGAGTACAGCTTGTCCGCTACGGTCCGGTATATTCCCGGCTCAAAGTCCGCCTCACTCACCACGCCGTCAAGTCTGGCAAACAGCTCCGGCCGGTTCACAAGCCATGTGAGCAGCAGCTTGGCGGTCTTATTATCCTTTGTCTCAGGTCTTCCCGGAGCTCCCGCGCTCTGGTCTCCCGGAAACTCTTCATAGCCCTGCTGTTCCTGGAGTCTGCGGGTCTCCCGCTCCACTATCTCCGGCTTTGCCGTGCCCGCAACACCGTAGGCATGTACCTTCGCGGCAAGGGCATCCTTGTCGATCACATATTTCCTCGCTATGGCATCGACATAATTATTTCTCTCCAGGTCGTCCTCAATATATGCCAGTTCCCTCGCTATCTGGTTCTGGAACTTGGTCAGCTCACCCGGATCGCTCTGGTCATATTCCTCAGAATATATCCTTGCAAGGAACATCATTCCGCTCTCAGCTTTCTTTATCCTCTCCTCAAATGCCTCGCTTCCAAGGTTCTGTATGAACTCATCGGGATCCTTGTACGGTCTCATATTGATGACCCTTGCGCCGACTCCGACCTCCCGGAGAATTGCTATGACCTTCTTCGTCGCCTCCACGCCTGCGCCGTCACTGTCGTACGCCAGATAAACCTCATCGGCATATCTCTTTATTATCCCAGCATGTCCAAATGTAAATGCCGTTCCAAGGGACGCCACGGCATTGTCAAATCCTGCCTGATGCATGGAGATGACATCCATATATCCCTCACAGCATATAAATCCTTTTCTCCTGCTCCGCCTTGCTATGTTCATGGCAAACAACGTATGGCTCTTGTCGAACACCGCGGTATCACTGGTATTTATATATTTCGGTTTTCCATCGCCCATGACTCGTCCGCCAAATGCGATGACCTTGCCGTTTATATCCAGTATCGGGATCATGGCTCTGTTCCAGAACTTGTCCACACCGCCTTCCTTCTCGCTGATCTCAACAAGTCCCGAGCCCTTCATCTGGTCATCTGTATATCCTTTGCTCTTCAGATACCTGTACAGATCATCCCTGTATATATCTGAATATCCAAGCGCAAATTTATTTATCGTCTCATCAGAGAGACCTCTTGTCTCGTGAAAATACTCATAAGCCTTCTCACCATGCTGGCTGTGCTTCAATATATAATGAAAATATGCAGCCGCAGTCTTGTTCATCTCCCTGAGCGTTATCTTATACTGCTCCCTCGACCTCTCCTGGGCGTTCATGGACTTCTCAGGGAGCTGTACTCCAGCCCTCTCCGCAAGTCTCTCCACAGCCTCCGGGAAATTGAGGTTCTCATATTCCATGACAAATGTAAACACGTTGCCACCGACTCCGCAGCCGAAGCAGTGATACATCTGTTTTTCCCTGTTGACCTTAAATGACGGAGTCTTCTCATGGTGGAACGGACAGCATGCCTCGTAATTCGCGCCCTTCTTCTTAAGGCTTGCGTAGCTTCCGATAACATCCACTATATCATTTCTTGACAAGACTTCATTTATCACGTCATCCGAATAATACAATTCGATTCCTCCTGTTTGTCAGGTATGCTCAGACCTTCCAGGACTTCGGTATATATATACTCTTAAATGTCTCTATCGCATAATTGTCTGTCATACCAGCTATGTAGTCGCACACGACTGTCTTGGGATCCTCTCCCATATATATCATCTCAACACATTCATTTGTCAGCCTGCTGGCGTCCTCAATGAAGTATTCATACAATATCCTCAGCATCTTGTCGGCCTTGAGCTCCTCGCTCTTGGCTATCGGGTTAGTGTAGAGATATCTGAACATGTATGTTCTCAGCTTCCCCAGAGCATCCCCGATCTCCGCCGACATACCGACATAATCCTTGTCCTGACTCGTATTTATCACATCATGTATGAGACAGTTCAGTCTGGTGCGGGTATTCTTCCCGAGAATGTCGGTGATATTGGTCGGAAGATCCTCCTCCTTCAATATGTTACCCCTTATCGCATCATCTATATCATGATTGACGTACGCTATCTTGTCCGCCAGTCTCACACACTGTCCCTCCAGCGTATGCGGAGTGCATGATGTCTTATGGTTTAGCATTCCGTCCCGGACCTCCCAGGTGAGATTAAGTCCCTCACCACGGTTCTCAAGACGTTCCACAACCCTTACGCTCTGAACATTGTGGCTGAAATTATTGCCCGCGCAGGCCGCAAGTGTCCGCTCACCGACATGTCCAAATGGCGTATGTCCCAGGTCATGTCCCAGCGCTATCGCCTCCGTCAGATCCTCGTTAAGCCTGAGTGATCTGGCTATCGTCCTTGCTATCTGCGACACCTCCAGAGTATGGGTCAGTCTGGTCCTGTAGTGATCATCACCCGGCGACAGAAATACCTGAGTCTTATGCTTAAGTCTCCTGAACGCCTTGCAGTGGAGTATCCTGTCCCTGTCTCTCTGGTAGACCGTTCTGAGGTCGCACTGCTCCTCCGGTCTGTCACGTCCTGTGGACTGATCACTGAACGCCGCATATCTGCTGAGCACTTCGTGCTCCCTTTTTTCCTGCTGTTCCCGTATCGTCATAGAATCTCTCCTATCACATGATCAATATTTCTTACCACACATTTTTATTATTCTCCGTTTTTTCTCAAAATCCTTTTTTATTTTTCAAATTTTCTGATGAAAGAATGACATGATAGTAAGTATAGTGATATACTTATATAAGATTTTTGAGGTGAATGACATGTTTGATTTTGAAGAAGAACTTAAGAAGCTCCCCCATGTCCCAGGAGTATATCTCATGCACGATTCGGGGGATCATATTATATATGTAGGAAAAGCCATAGATCTGTACAACAGAGTACATCAGTATTTCCAGACCGGCTACAAGAAATCCCCGAAGATTCAGAAGATGGTATCCCATATTGCATGGTTTGAATATATTGTCTGCGGTTCAGAGATCGAGGCTCTCGTTCTAGAGTGCAACCTTATAAAGGAGCACAGACCGCATTACAACACCATGCTCACGGATGACAAGGGTTATCCCTATATCCGCATTACTGTGGAGGAGGATTACCCGCGCATACTGTACAGCCATCAGATGAAACGGGATCACTCCAAATATTTCGGCCCATACACCAATTCCAAAGCGGTGAAGGATATCATAGAGCTGCTGAAAAAGCTGTATCACATCAGGAGCTGCAACAAGGTTCTGCCAAGGGATATGGGCCTTGAAAGGCCCTGCCTGTATCACCAGATAAAGCAGTGCATGGCGCCCTGTCAGGGATATATCTCCAAGGAGGATTACAACAAAAATGTCCAGGATGCCATAAGCTTTCTGAACG
This sequence comes from Coprococcus sp. AF16-22, assembly GCF_003461545.1. Lineage (NCBI taxonomy): Bacteria > Bacillati > Bacillota > Clostridia > Lachnospirales > Lachnospiraceae > Coprococcus > Coprococcus sp. AF16-22. The sequence continues at coordinate 49,485 of NZ_QTXH01000012.1, read as the reverse complement.
GCAACCACGGTCATGTGATCAGGGATCTCGAAAAGCAGATGAAGGAGCTGGCCGAGGATATGGAATTTGAACAGGCCGCCGAGATCAGGGATCTGATAAAGAGCATCCATCACATTGAGTCCACCCAGAGAGTCGGTGACACAAGCGCAGACGACAGGGATGTGATCGCCATGGCCACCGATCTTGGAAATGAGTGTGTCATATCCATATTCTTCATAAGATCCGGCAAGATGATCGGCAGGGAACACTACCACATGAGCGGCGTAAATGCTGAGGCTTACAGCACGATCATGGAGTCTTTTCTCAAGCAATACTACGCTTCCACTCCATATCTGCCAAAGGAGATCATTATCGAGCAGCAGATCGAGGACTACAAGGTCATCGAGGAATATCTGAGCGCCCGCCGGGGAAGTCAGGTACACATCATTGTTCCCCAGAAGGGAGACAAGCAGAAGCTTCTCAAGCTGGCAAAGGACAATGCTTTTCTGGTCATGAACCAGGATGCCGACAAGCTCAAGCGTGAAAAGGAGCGCACTGAGGGTGCGGCAAATGAGCTGGCACAGCTTATCGGAGTTTCATCCGCAAGACGCCTTGAAGCATTTGATATATCGCATATAAGCGGCTATCACTCCGTGGCATCCATGGTGGTATTTGAAAACGGACGCGCCAAGAAGAATGACTACAGAAAGTTCAAGCTCAGGACCATAGACGGGCCGGATGACTACGCAAGCATGAGGGAGGTACTCACAAGAAGGTTCACAGACGAGCGGTTTAATATCTACCCTGATGTACTCATGATGGATGGCGGCCGGGGTCAGGTCAACATAGCTCTGGAGGTTCTTGACGAGCTTGGTCTCAACATCCCAGTATGCGGAATGGTAAAGGATGACCACCACAGAACCAGAGGACTCTATTACAACAACAAGGAGATTGATTTCCCCGCAAATACACAGGCCTTCAACATGATAACACGACTTCAGGATGAGGCCCACAGATTTGCAATCGAGTACCACAGAAGTCTCAGAAGCAAATCCCAGATCCACTCAGTTCTGGACGATATTGAGGGCATCGGTCCGGCAAGGAGAAAGGCTCTTCTGGCATACTTCAAGGACATAGACAAGATCCGTGCCGCCAGCATTGCTGATCTCGAGATCCCGCATGGAATGAACAAGACTGCAGCCACTGCGGTATACAACTTTTTCCACAACGATAAACAGAAGTAACGAGGATTTTATGATGGAATACAACTTTTTTGCACTTATATCACGAATGAAATATATTGACAGATGGGCACTCATGAGGAACAACCGCGAGGAGAATCTGTGTGAGCACTGCCTGGAGGTGAGCATGATAGCCCACGCACTGGCAACCATCGGCAATGTACGCTACGGCAAGACTCTGAACGCCGAGAGAGCTGCACTCATAGGTCTCTATCACGATGCATCGGAGATCATCACCGGTGACATGCCGACCCCGGTGAAATACTACAACGATGATATCAAGACAGCCTTCAAGGATGTGGAAGATATCGCATGCCACACACTTCTTGACAAGCTGCCGGGCGATCTCAGACCAGCCTATGAACCGATATTTTTTAAGGATGCCGACGACGAGAACGATGTATATCTCTGGAAGCTCGTCAAGGCGGCTGACAAGCTGTCCGCCCTGATCAAATGCATGGAGGAGACAGGATCGGGAAATACCGAGTTCTCCAGTGCCATGGGTACGATCATGAATTCCGTGTCACAGATGGCTGAGACTTATCCTGAGGTAAACGACTTCGTGTGCGAGTTTTTACCGGCATACGGCAAGACCCTGGACGATCTTCAGCAGATATAATCTAAAGCAGATATAGAAAAAAGAGAAGCCGGAGCTTTTTGCCAGCCCCGGCTTCTCTTTTTTTGATCTTATTATTGTTTTAATTTTATTCCTGTTCAACATTTTGTTCAGCATTTTCAACTCTGTTGAATATCTCCATGAACTCCTGGCCTGTTATCGACTCCTTCTCTATCAGATACTGTGCGATGGCATCCAACGCATTCATGTGCTCTGAGAGAAGCTTCTTGGCCTCATCATATGCCTTCTTGAGCTGATTCCTAATCTCCTCATCGACCTTTGCAGCAGTCTTGTCTGAACACTGGAGCACTGCATTTCTGTCGAGATATTTTCCCTGAACAGTCTCAAGCTGCATGAGTCCGAACTTGTCTGACATTCCATACATGGTTATCATCGCTCTCACTGTCTTGGTCGCCTGCTCTATATCATTTGCCGCGCCGGTGGTCACTGACTCGAATTTCAATTCCTCTGCAGCTCTTCCGCCGAGGGTCGTCACAATGTTCGCCTCAAGCTCAGCCTTGGTCTCCATATACTTCTCTTCCTCAGGCACCTGCCATACATATCCCAGAGAACCCATCGTTCTAGGAACTATTGTAATTCTCTGAACAGGCTCAGTGTGCTTCTGGAGAGCAACCAGAAGAGCATGTCCAACTTCATGATATGCAACGACCTTCTTCTCCTGGTCGCCTAGCAGCTTGCCCTTCTTCTCTTTTCCTGCAAATACAAGCTCCACCGCACCAATCAGATCAGCCTGTGAAACCATGCTCCTTCCGGATCTGACCGCAGTGAGCGCCGCCTCGTTTATTATATTGGCGAGATCTGCTCCAACCGCACCTGCTGTGGCAAGCGCAAGCTCACGGAGATCCACAGTCTCATCCATCTTGACATTTCTGGAGTGTACCTTCAGCGTGTCTATTCTACCCTGAAGATCCGGCTTCTCAACTATTACTCTTCTGTCAAATCTTCCCGGTCTCAGGAGTGCCTTGTCAAGTGTCTCCGGCCTGTTGGTCGCAGCCAGTATCACTATTCCCTTGGATGTGTCAAATCCATCCATCTCGGCAAGAAGCTGGTTCAGTGTCTGTTCTCTCTCCGAATCACCGCCCCTCACGCTGTCTCTGCTCTGGCCTATGGCATCTATCTCGTCTATGAATATTATACAAGGAGCCATCTCAGATGCCTGTTTGAACAGGTCTCTGACTCTCGATGCTCCGACTCCCACGTACATCTCCACGAAGCTTGATCCCGACATGGAGAAAAATGGCACGTTTGCCTCTCCGGCAACAGCCTTTGCCAGAAGTGTCTTTCCGGTTCCCGGAGGGCCGACCAGCAGTGCTCCCTTTGGAAGCTTTGCACCTATAGCCATATACTTCTTAGGGTTGTGAAGGAAGTCGACCATCTCAGTCAGGGATTCCTTTGCCTCATCCTCTCCTGCAACATCTGCAAATGTGACTCCGGTCTTCTTCTCCATATATACCTTGGCGTTTGATTTGCCAAAGCCCATCATTCCGCTCCGCCTTGTCACTAACGAGAGGAACAGATAGAATGCAGCTATCATGACCACATATGAGAGTATCGTTCCGACCATGGCTGAACCGCTCTCGTCTTTGCCCTTGTATGTTGTGGCATACTTCTCATGGGCTGTCTTAAGTCTGTCTGCCAGCTTATCGTCGCTTATCCTCACTGTCACATAGGTGTTCTTATCCAGAGTGCCGTCAGACTCCTTTGAGGTAAATTTGATCTTTTTGGCATATATCTCCGCATTGTCCACCTCTCCCGAATCCAGCATCTCCACAAATCCGCTGTACGGGATCTCTTTTTTCGTTCCATTTGTGATCTTGTCGTATGCTCTCCAGCACAGCAGTGTCAATATCACCGAGATGACAAGCAGAACCATGACATTCCTGTTTTTGCCTTTGTTGCCATTATTCTTGTTGTCGTCATTCTTGTCGTTTTGTTCTTTGTTGTAATCGTTATTCAACACGTTTCTCCTTTTACTCTGATATGGATATCCCATTTATCCATCTATGACTTTACCGCCTAACAAATTATAAGTCAAGTAAACTGTTTGTATGAAATTGTCTTTATTGACATTCCGGGGGCTCCGGGGGTACACTTTTTTACAAATTGACAAATATATTCTATATGGGAGGGCTGCAATGCCGGGATACATAATACACCTGTGCGAGGGCAGATACATCGCAGACAAACTTCATATTTCAAAGGAATCCCAGCCGGAGCTGCTGAATGATTTCCTGCTGGGCTGCGTTCTTCCAGATGCGGTTATGGACAAAGCCCTGACACATTTCAGGCCGGAATGGCAGAACGATCTCATAACAAAATATCCGGACATCGATCACATATTGTCAGAATATCCAGTGGAAGCTATGACACCTGCCGACCTTGGCATACTTGCCCATCTCATGATGGACGCCGCCTATGTGGAGGAATTCTGGCCGCAATATTTTCAGTTTGAGGCAGGCGATAACACTCCCACCTGTGTGACACGCGACATAGACCATGTCCGAATGCACGAGCTCAGCATGCAGCCGGAGGGAAGGTGCATCCCATTCCGGGATTTCTTCTCAGAACAGTTTTTCTACGGTGATTACAATGTGACAAATCCATTGTTTATCAGGGATTTCTCACCAATCATACCGAAGGTTTCATCACCTGATATGACCATAAAAAAATGTCTATGTTTCTCACAGAGCAGACTGCAGAATGATCTCGACTCATTCACCTCCATAGACACCGATGTAGGCAATAATACAACGAATGTATTTCCATATAAAGCACTTAAGGACTTTATCATCTCTCAGGCGGACAGATTCCTCCGCCTCATAGATAACAAAAAAGCATCCACCAGATAAGCCTGTTTCCAGGCTCACCAGGTTGGATGCTTTTTATAGTTTTATTTCCGGCTTTCCCTTATCTAACTGTCAGTCACTATTTGACAACGATCTTCTTTACTGTTGAGTATGAACTCTTATATGTTGTCTTACCTGACTTGTTAAATGCACGCACCTTGAAGTAATATGTCTTGCCTTTCTTCAGGCCTTTCTTGGTGTATGAAGTAGTTCCTGCCTTTCTTATAGTTGCAACAGCCTTATACGTGCCACGCTTTGATGTTGACATGTATACGATGTAACCTGTTGCTCCCTTGGCTCTCTTCCATGCAATTTTCGCCTGCTTGACTCCGGCCTTCGCTGATACAACAGGTGTTGCAGGAAGTGTAAATCCTGATACATATGTTCCGGCATTCTCTACGATTGCCTTTCCATCCTTCTTGTATGCCACAACTCTGTACTTATACGTTGTTCCGGCACTGAGCTTTGAGCTTACAAATACGACCTTTGACTTGCTTGTGATGGTCTTGATCTTGACTGCTCTGTTGCCGCGGTATCTGTAAACTATGTATCCATCAGCGTTGTTTACCTTGCTCCATTTCATCGTTATCGATGCATTGCTTCTGGCACTGATCTTAAGATTCTTGACTGCCGATGGCGTTGTCATGATCCTTGCCGTAGCATCCTCACCAACGAGCTCCTTGCTGCCGACCTTCTTGTATGCAACTACCTTGAATGTGTAAGCTGTACTTCCAGTCAGACCGTTTACATTATAAGCTGTCTTTGATGTCGAACCAAGATATTTGTAATTGTCCTTTGATACAAGTCTGTATACCTTGTAGCCTGTAGCTCCCTTAACTGTATTCCACTTGAGCGCTATCGACTTCTCTGCCCTGCTGCTGAATGAAATACTTGAAACCTTAGCTGGCTTTGTTGCTGCATTTATGACTGTCTTCTCGCTATACAGTGTCTTGCCTGACGACTTCACATATGCTGATACCGCTAACTTGTAATCAGTTCCCGCGGCCAGACCTGTGATATTGCTGCTTGTGCCCGTCACTGTTGCAACCTTCACATATGTCTTCTTACCTGTATCATATCTGTACACCTCATATCCCTGGGCATATGCACTGCTGCTCCATGATAGCTTCAGTGATGTTGTTGTCTCACCGCTTGCCGCAAGGTTCTTCACCTTTGCAGGAAGGATGTTGAATGTAACCTTCTTTGTTCCGTAGAAGTTGTTAAGTCCTGTGATCGTAACACTTGCAACACCCGGCTTCACGTTGTTGCTGTACTCAACCGTGTACTCCTTTGGATTTATCACTGTTCTGCCGATCTTAACTGTAACCACCGGCTTGATCGCTGATCCTGTGTAGGTCTTGTCTGCTATCGCTGATACGGTTGCCTTTGATATGTCAAATGCCTTGATCCTGAACTGCTTTGTAACGCTTCCCTTGTAGTCGCCCATGAACTTCACAGTGACTGAAGCCTTACTTGTTCTCGTCATGGTGATTCCGCTGTTGTTCTGGTATGTGATCGTGTAATCTCTGCCTTCCTTCAGCACATTTGTTCCCCATGTTATCGTGACATTATCAAACTTAAATGCTGTGCCCTTGTATATAACCTCGGACTCAATTCCGTTTATAACAGCCGTGTTGCTTATATCTGCCTTGCTTATCACAAAGCTCTTCTTTACAGAATCTGTGTAGTTGCCTGCACCTGTTATTGTTATGACTGCTGTTCCTACATGAACATTGTTCTCGTACTTCACAGTATAGTCCGTTCCCTGGCTGAGCTTCTGTCCATCCAGTTCAACTTCAATATCCTGTGTTATTGCATTACCTGTGAATACCTTTCCTGTAATACCCTTGATCTCAGCTCCAGCGATACTCTTCTTTGTAATTGCAAAGTATCTTGTCACTGAATCCTTGTAGTTGCCCTTACCGGTCACAACCACCTTTGCGCGTCCTGTCACATCTGTGTTCATATCGAAGCTGAGTATGTAGTCAACTCCCTCTGTCAGCTCCACATCACCATTCTTTACCTTTACAACAGGTATGAGCTGGTTTCCTGTGTACTCGATCGATGTGCTGCACTCAACTGTACAGTTCTTGATACTTCTTGCTGTTATCTCAAATGTACCTGTTGTCTCTCCGGTGTAGTTGCCCTTTCCTGTTATGCTTACCTCTGCGGTTCCGACCTCAGTGTTGTTACTGTAAGCCACTGTGTAATCCGCTGCTGATAACACAACACCGTTGACTGTCACTGTAACGGCTGGAGTTACCGGCTTTCCTGTGTATTCCGTATCCTCTGCCACAACTACTGCATTATCGATTGATGCCGCTGTTATGGCAAATGTTGCTGTCACACTTCCTGTGTAATTAGACCGGCTTCCTGCTGTAGCTGTAACCGTTGCTGTTCCAACGTTTACATTTGAAGCATATCTCACTATGAAGCCCGCGATATCTTCATCGTCAAGCACAAATGCTCCGTCACTGCTGTTAATAGCTGTAACTGATGGAGTGAGTGCCTTTCCGGTGTATGTCATGCTGCTCTTTGAAAGCTCTGCTACATAACCTGTTACGTCTCTCTTGACGATCTCGAAAGTTGCCGTCTTAGAACTTACGTAGTCTCCATATCCTGTGATCGTCACTGTGGCAGTTCCAACATTATAGTTATTGATGTATGAAACCTTGTAATCAGTTCCCTGTACAAGCGTCTTGCCACCGTATGTAACATTTACCGCAGGTGTGATATTCTTCTTTGCAAACTCCTGATCAGGTATTGCACTGATCTTGGCTCCGCTTATATTTACAGGATCCTTTGTAATGGTAAATTCTCTCTCCACAGTTCCTGTGTAGCTTCTCTTACCTGTTACTGTTGCCTTTGCCGACTGTCCGCCTGCTGTAGGCTCAATATTATTGCTGTACTCGATCTCGTAGTCAACACCCTCTACAAGCACCAGATCTCCATATGTAATTGTGAGCTCCGGCTCTATCTTCTTGCCTGTGTAAATCTGACCCTCGATCTCGCTCACATGACAGTCTGCAAGATTTCTTCTTGTTATAGCAAAGTATCTGTTAACACTTCCTGTGTAGTTGCCAATACCTGTGATGGTAACACTTGCCTTGTCCGTCACGTTCTTATTTCCACTGTATGATACAGTGTAGTCTCTTCCTGCCACAAGTACATCGTCGCCGTATGTTACCTTAAGTCCGGCAAATGTTATTGCCTTTCCTGTGTAGGTTACGCTGTCTTTTATACCTGTTATATCTGCATCTGCAATATCTGCACCGCCAATAGCAAACAGCTTGCTGGCAGTTCCTGAATAATTGCCCTTTCCTGTTATCACCGCAACTGCTGCCGTTGTCACCTCGACATTGTTCTTGTAGCTTACGGTGTAATCCCTGCCTGCCACAAGCTCTCTCTGTCCGTCAACAACCGTGAGCTTTGGTGTAACCGCATTACCGGTATAATTCTGTCTGTCGATGTCCTTTATCTCTGCAAGAGATATGTCTCTAGCTGCGATATCGAATTTCTCAACCGCCGTTCCAGTGTAGTTGCCTATACCTGTGATGGTAACGCCTGCCTTATCTGTGTCTGTTGTGACATTCACATTGTCACTGTATGAAACTGTAAAGTCTCTGTCCTCCACAAGAGCTGTTCCGCCAAGTGAAACTGTAACTGCAGGTGTAAGTGGATCTCCTGTGTATCTTGCCGATGCCACCGTAATGTCTGCATCTGCAAGATTTCTGGCACTTATCTTAAATCTTGCTGTGGTGCTTCCACTGTAGTTACCCATACCTGTGATGGTGAGCACTGCACTGTCTGTCACGTTCACATTGTTGCTGTAGTCTGCTCTGTAGTCGCGTCCCTCAACAAGTGTCCTGCCTCCGAGTGTAACTGTGTGATCCGGAGTTACAGCTTCACCCGTATAAACTCCGTTTCCAACCTTTACTGAAGCATTGTCGACTGAAGCACCTACTATTGCAAATGTCTTGCTGACACTTCCTGTGAAGCCTTCACCCTCAAGTGCCTTTATAGTAACCTTACCTGTTCCAACATTTGTATTTGACGAGTAGCTGATCTCAAGGTTGTCAAAATCAGTAACTGTCACTGTCTTTCCAGCTCTCTTCACTGTAAATGAATTGATCACCGGTTTTACTGCTGTTCCTGTATACATATACTCGGATGCATCAAGAGCTATCTGTCCATCACTTATATCGACCGGATTGATGTTAAACTTAGCCGATAAAGATCCGGTATTTGAATTGATACCTCTAACTGTTACGGTTGCCACACCCTCATCGATGTTGTCCACATATACGAGTGCGTAATCCTCGCCGTATACAAGTGTCTTTCCACCAAATGTAACTGTCACATCCGGTGTGAGCGGCTGGCCGAAGTTGTAAAGCTGATCACTGATCTTGCTTATCACAGCCTTGGATATATCCACAAGATTCTTAGATATCGTGAAGTTCACTGTTATGCTTCCTGTGTAGTTACCAGATCCTGTGATCTTGATCTCAGCCTTCGAGCTGGCCGTTGTCTCATTTATGTTGTTGCTGTACTCTGTCTTGTAATCTGTTCCAGACACGAGAACCTGTGTTCCGTCTCTCACTGTGACCTCAGGTGTTACAGCCTTTCCTGTGTGTACCTGTCCGCCAATCGCATCGACTCTACACTTGCTTATGTCCTTAGCTGTGATCTTGAATGTTCTGCTCAGCTCTCCGCTGTAATTGCCGATACCTGTTATCACAACCTCCGCACTGTCTGTCACGTTTACATTGTTCTTATACTCTACTGTGTAATCCTCATCCTCGGACAGTTTCTTTCCGACCAGTGTCACAACGATCTCGCCAAATGTTATGGCCTTTCCTGTGTATTCTGTGCCGGCTGGTATACCTGATACCTCTGCGTCCTCAAGAGTGAGACTCTTTATACTGAAGTTCTTCTCTACAGTTCCCTTGTAATTGCCCTTACCGGTTACGATAAGCTTGGCTGAATCTGAAACCTCTATGTTGTTCTCATATGTCACAGTGTAGTCCGTTCCTGCAACAAGCTGTACTCCATCGAGTGTCACCTTTGCATCCGGTCTGATCTCACTGCCGCTGTACATCTGATCCAGTATATCATTGATCTTCGCCTCATTGATCGCCTTTGGCTCAATGTCGAATGTAGCAGTCACAGTGCCCTTATAGTTTCCTGTTCCCTTGACGGTCACAGTCGCCTTTGACTTTGCTGTCGTAGCGTTCACATTGTTGCTGTAAGAAACAACATAATCAATGTCTGCATTTAATATCTCATCATCGAGAGTTACTGTCACAGCCGGTGTAAGTGGCTTTCCAGTGTAAACTGATGACTGGACATTCACATCTGCCTTGCTCAGATCCTTTGCAGTTATCGCAAAGTATGCGACAACTGTTCCCTTGTAGTTTCCTGTACCGGTCACTGTGAGGATGGCTGCTGTTCCAACATTTACATTGTTGCTGAACACCACATTGAAATCTGTTCCCGCAGTGAGTTTCTTGCCATCAAGTGTCACTGTATATGCAGGCTTTACTGCACTTCCTGTGTACACATGGTCTTCCACATCAACTACAGCCTGTGCGATATCCACCTCTGTGATCTCAAACTTCTTTGTCACAGATCCTGTAAATCCGCTTCCCTGTGCTGCCTTTATAACCGCACCAGCAGTTCCGACATTTGTATTGTCCGTGTATGTCACATCAAATGCTGTCATAGATGTCACTGCCGTCGCCTTGCCATCCCTGCTTACTGTTATCATCTTAACTGCAGGTCTGATCTCTGATCCCGTGTACTCAAATGAGTCATTCTCAAGTACAACCTCAGCAGTTGTTATATCTACTGGCTTTATGGCAAATGTTGTGCTCACCGAGCCTGTGTTCTTGTTGATACCATTTGCCTGTATCGTCGCCGTACCTTCATTGATATTGTCGATGTATACAAGCTCGTAGTCCACATCCTGTGTCAATGTCTTGCCGCCATATGTAAGTGTAACCTCTGGTCTTATGGCATTTCCAAAGTTGTAATACTGGTCATCGACCTTGCTCATTACAGCCTTTGATATATCCACAACCTCCTGTGTGATGGTGAATACCGCACTGTTGCTGCCTCTGTAGTTGCCCTTACCTGTTATGGTGACCTCAGCACTGTCTGTCACATCTGTGTTGTTGCTGTAAGTAATGTCATAATCCTTTCCGGTCTCCAGTATCCTTGCGCCATCTCTGACTGTGATCTCAGGCTCAACCGCCTTACCTGTGTATATCTGTCCGCCAATCGGATCAATGCTGCATCTGCCGATATTCTTAGCTGTTATGGCAAATGCTGTTCTAACCTGTCCGCCGTAGTTTCCTGTGCCCTTTATGATCACATATGCAGGATTCTTCTCATCTGTAACGTTCAGGTTGTTCTCGTAGCTTACTGTGTAGTCCGTACCGTTCACAAGTGTCCTGCCGTTTACTACAACTGCTATATCTGCAAATTCAATGGCATCTCCTGTAAATACTACCGCATCCTGGATTCCACTTATCTCTGCATTGTCTATGCTGTATGCCTTTATAGCAAATGTTCTGGTCACTGATCCCTTGTAGCTTCCTCTACCTGAGATAATAGCGCTGGCCTTGTCTGTAACCGAATCGTTGTTCTCGTATGCCACTGTGTAATCAGTGCCCTCTGAGAGAACATTGTTGCCATTTACAATTCTCAGTTCAGGTTTTACTGCCTGACCGCCGTATGTCTGATCTGGTATCTCCGGTATGTCAAGCTTTGATATATCCATAGGAGTTATAGAGAACTCTCCTTGGACTGTTCCTGTGTAGTTGCCTGTTCCTGTCACTGTCACAACAGCCTTTGCTGTGTCAGATGTGACATTCACATTGTCGCTGTAGCTGAGCTTATAGTCAGTTTCCTGAACAAGAGTCTTTCCATCAAGGACTACACTGACTGTTGTCGTAACTGCGCTTCCTGTGTATTCAGCATCATCGGCCTTTACCTCAGCCTGTGATATCCTCTTAGGAGTTATGCTGAACTTCTGTGAGAGCTTTCCGGTGTAATTTCCGGTTCCCTCTATAGTAACCAGTGCATTGTCAGTAACATTCACATTGCCTGAAACTGTTACCTTGTAGTCAACGCCCTCTGCAAGAGTCTTTCCTCCAAGAACTACTCTGCATACAGGAGTGATCGCGCTTCCCATATATACTGCACTGTCAACGCTGACCTCTGCCTGCTCTATTGAAGCTGCAACGATCCTGAAGGATGTGCTTGTGCTTCCTGTATAGCTCTGGCCTTCGCCTGCGGCGATCTTAACTGTAGCCGTACCGACATTTACATTGTCTGTACATGTGATCTCAAATCCTGCGAGATCTGTGAGTACCTTCTTAACTCCATTTCTTGTGACTGTTATCGATTCTACATCTGCTGTTACCGCATCTCCTGTGAAACCATATGAATCCTTCACAAGTGCGATCTCTGCAGTTGTTATATCTATAGGAAGGATCTTGAATGTCTTACTTACCTCGCCCTTATTCTGGTCGATTCCCTTCACTGTAGCTGTAGCCGTACCGGCCTCAATGTTATCAGTGTAGGTTACGCTGTAATCAACATTCTCTGTAAGCTTTCTTCCTCCAAGATTTACACTGAGTGCAGGTGTGAGCTCCTCACCGAAGTTGTAATACTGATCTGCGATATCACTTATCACCGCATTTGAAATGTCGAGCACTTCCTTTGCGATGGTGAACTCTGCTGTAAGCTGTCCGGTGTAGTTGCCCTTACCTTCTATAACTGCCTTGGCATTCTTGCCCACCTCGATATTATCACTGTAAGATACCGTGTAGTCTCTTCCATTTTCGAGTACCTTTGATCCATCTCTTACTGTAACCTCAGGGGTGATCTCCCTGCCTGTATATGTCTGTCCTCCGATGGCATCGACCTTGCACTTCTCAAGACTTCTTGGGGTTATGCTGAAGGCTGTTCTTATCTGTCCACCGTAGTTGTCGTTACCCTTTATGATAACGTATGCCATGCTGTCCTCAGTGGTTGCATTGACATTGTTCTCATAACTTACTGTGTAATCTGTTCCATATACAAGTGTCTTTCCATTCATCACAACTGTTATGTCCTTAAAGGTTATGCTGTCACCTGTATATTCTGCGCTCTCAGGTATTCCTGTCACAACCGCCGGTGCTATGCTTGCTCCGCATATCTCAAACAGCTTTGTAACGGTTCCCTGATAGTTACCCTTACCTTTGACTACTGCTCTCGCCTCTGTAGTCTTGTCTGTATTGTTGCTGTATGTTACATCGTAATCTCTTCCCGCAACAAGAACTGTGTCTCCGTTTCTTACGACCACCACTGGCTCTATCGCCTCGCCGGTGTATTCCTGAGCATCAATGCTGTCAACATCGGCTGCTGTAAGAGTCTTTGCCGTGATGTCAAAGTAAACTGTGAGCTTTCCTGTGTAGTTGCCCATGGCCTTGATGATCGCTGATGCCTTCTTCTCAGCCGTTGTGACATCTATGTTGTCTGCGTATGTAACTGTGTAGTCCTCACCCTTGGTCAGAGTCTTGCCTCCAACCTCAAGAACTACATCAGGTGTCAGCGCAGATCCTATATATACCTGAGCCGGTATGCTGCACTTTCCGCCGTCTATGCTCTTTGCACTGATCTCAAATGTCTGGCTCAGTACGCCCTCATAATTACCGCATCCGGTGATCTTTAACAGAGCGTCCTCTCCTGCCTCTACATTGTTTTCAGCCGATACCGTGTAATCCACGCCGGCTGTCAGCACCTTATCTCCCAGAGTTACCTTTACATCCGGTATAACCTCTGATCCGGTGTACTCAGCATCTGCCACGCTCACGACCGCACCGCTTATGCTCTTTCTTGTGATAGTAAATGTAGTTGATGCAGTTCCGGTGTAGTTCGTATCCTTTCCTGCACTTACAGTAACCTTTGCCGTTCCGGCATCTGTATTGTCACTGTATTCCACAGCGAATGAAGAGAGATCTGTGATACTCTCAGTCACACCACCATTAGGAACGCCAAGTCTTGTCACTGCAGGTGTAATCGCCTCACCTGTGTAGGTGAATGATGTTCCCCTGAGAACTACTGACGCCTTTGATATATCTGCCGGCTTTATGACAAATGTCTTTGTAACTGACTTGTTGTAATCACCTGTACCTATGATCTTTACAGTTGCAGTTCCCGCATCAATATTATCGGTATAAGTCACTGTATAGTCGGTGTTAAGTGTGAGTGCCTTTCCTCCAAAGCTTACCTTGACTTCAGGGGTTATGGCCTGTCCGAATGTATATGTCTGATCCGGAATAGCCTCTATCTCAGCCTTTGATATATCTGTAAATACTCTTCCTATAACGAATTCCTTCGTTACCTTTCCTGTGTAGTTGCCCTTTCCTGTGATTATAGCCTTAGCCTTTGTTGTCTCTGTAGTCTCATTTATATTCGACTCATATGTGACATCATAGTCAACGTCGCTCACAAGAAGAACATTACCATTTCTTATCGTTACTTCCGGCTCTATGGCCTTTCCTGTGTATACCTGGCTTTCAATCTCCTCGACATCACATTCCCTGAGATCCTTTGCCGTAATCACAAAGTGTACATCCTTGCTTCCGGTGTAATTGCCTGTACCTGTTACTGTAAAGTATGTACCATCCTCTGTTGTGACTGCCTTGTTGCCTGTGTATGTGATCCTATAATCAATTCCCTCTGTGAGGATCTCGCTTCCATCGGCAACTATAATATCTGCAAATGTCACATCAGCACCTGTGTAAGCCACAGACTCACTGTATCCGCTAATGACGACTCCTGTAAGTGACTTAGGTACTATCGCAAATGTTGTTCTGAGGGTTCCTACATAGTTGCCCTTTCCTGTGATAACCACCTGTGCAGGTGCATCCTTTGTCGTAACATCTGTGTTTCCTGTGTATTCAGCCTCATAGTCAACACCGGCTTTCAGTGTTGTTCCATCAGCCATGCTTACTGTCACTGCCGGGGTGATAGGACTTCCGGTATATGTCTGATCACTGATCTTATACGCAACTGCACTTGAAATGTCTGCTGCAGCTATTCTAAAGGTCTTTGTGATAGTGTCTTTATAATTGCCGGTTCCCTTTACTATAACGTTTGCCGTGCCGACATTGACATTCTTCTCATAGGTAACTGTGTAATCCACACCATTTGTCAGAAGCTTGTCTCCAAGTGTTACTTCCACATCAGGAGTGAGCTCCTTACCTGTGTAGATCTGATCTGCGACTTCCACATCGGCATCAGTGATCGTTCTCTCTGTTATAGCAAACTCTGCACTGACGGTGCCCTTATAATTGCCACTTCCTGTAATCTTTACAGTACCCTTGCCTACGTTTGTGTTACTGCTGTAGCTCAGAGTGTAATCCCTGCCCTCTGTCAGAACCACTGTACCAAGTGTTACCCTGACAGCCGGGGTAAGAGGTGTTCCCTGATATACCGCATCGTCTACCTCAACTGCTGCGCCTGACAGATCTGCCTCTGTTATGGCAAACTCACCTGTCACGCTGCCCTTGTAGTTGGTGTTGCTCTTTGCTGATACGCTGATGGACGCTGTTCCTACATTGACATTGCTGCCAAAGCTTATGTCAAAGCTGTCCATATCAGTTATCATCACATCTCCAAACTCTATGCCTGTAACCTCAGGCTTCTGGCTCTTTCCTGTGTACACAAAGCTTTCCTGATCTATAACCACACGGCCTGCTGATATGTCCGCAGGGTTGATGGCGAAGCTTACTCTCTTTGTCTTGGAGTAATACTTTGTTCCGGTTATGATCACATATGCTGTTCCAGCATTTATATTGTTCTCATATGTTAAGGTGTAATCTGTATTCTCTTTCAGTGTAATTCCGTTATACATAACAGTGACTGAAGGAGTTACAGCCTTGCCAAAAGCATATGTCTGCGCCGGTATAGCCGACACTGTAGCACCGCTTATATCCACAACGCTTCTTGTTATCGAGAAGTAGATAACTGCAGTTCCCGTATAGTTGCCAATACCGGTGATCTCTGCCTTCGCCTCATCCGTCTCGTCTATATTGTTGCTGTATGTAACTTCATAATCTGTTCCGGCCTTCAGAGTAACGCTGCCATTCTTTATGGTGAGCGCCGGCTCTATGGCCTTACCTGTCCATGTCTGTCCCTGGATCGGGCTGATGTCGCAATTTGCTATATCTGCCTTTGTTATCTTGAAGGCTGCAGTCTTCTCACCGCTGTAATTGCCTGCTCCGATGAATCTGATAGTCGCTGTTCCGATCTCCTGATTATCAGTGTACTCAACTACATAGTCCTGATTCTCTACAAGCTTTGTATCTCCACGTGTGAGCTCATATCCTGTGAGGACTATGCTCTCACCGGTATACTCTACACTCTCAGGTATTCCTGTTATGACTGCATCTGCAAAGTCTGCCTTTGTTATCTCAAACTCAGCCACACACTGACCTGTGTAATTTCCACGGCCTGTGATAGTTGCCTTTGCCTTTCTTGAGTCTGTTGTAACACTTACATTGTCGCTGTATGTGACGTCATAATCACTGCCCTCTGTCAGAACTATCTCTCCGTTCTTGACTGTAACCTTTGGACTGTGGGCTGTTCCATCGTATACAACAGACGCTATAGGTGAGACCACGCACTTGCTTATATCCATTGCGGATATAGTGAATGTCTCTGATGCTGTTCCTGTGTAATTGTGTTTACCTGTTATCGTCACTGTGGCTGTACCCTTATCGGTATTTCCACTGTAGTCAACATCATACTCGGTGTCTGCGATCTGCTTTCCACCTAATGTAACTGTTATCTCCGGTGTAAGCGGAGCTCCAGTATACACCTGATCTGCAACAGTTATCTTTGCTGCACTTATGGATCTTGCTGCGATCTTGAAGGTCGTCTTAACTGTTCCGGCATAGTTGCCCATACCCTTCACAGTAACCGTTGCTGTTCCGGCATCGGTATTGTCAGCATATCCCACTGTGTAATCTGTTCCCTCTATAAGCTTTGTCTGTCCCAGATATACTGTCACTGCCGGCTTGAGTGCAGCACCTGTGTATGTCTGATCGGCAACCGTGAGCTGGGCATCTGTGATGTCTGCCGCAGTGATCGCAAATTTGCCTGTAACTGTTCCCTTATAGTTTGAACTGCTTCTGGCTGTGAGAGCTATCTCTCCACTGCCTACATTTATATTGTTGCTGTATGTCACGTCAAAATCTGTGCCAGGCTCTATGCTGCCGCCAGCCAGAGTGATTCCTGTCACTACAGGCTTGATCTCGCTTCCGGTATATCCGTAAGCATCCTTCTCAAGCTCAAGGACTCCTCCTGTCACATCGAGCTGTTCGATAGTAAATGATGTCTCTACGACTCCATGATACTCTCCGGCTCCTGTCACGATTATGTATGCCTTTCCGGCATTCACATTGCTCTGATAGCTTACTGTATACGCATCCTCTGGAAGCACCTCTCCATCCAGTGTAACTGATATAGCCGGTGTAATCTGCTTGCCATAGTTATATACAAATGGTCCCTTGTCTGTTATCGAGATGACCGCAGGTGTTATATCTATAACTCTCTCTGCTATCATAAATGTCTTCTGTACAGATCCGGTGTAGTTGCCCTTTCCTTTGACAACCGCCTTTGCCGGCTTGTCTGCTGTTGACACCTCAATATTGTCGCTGTATACGACATCATAATCCGTGCCCTTCACAAGAGTTCTGCTGCCATCCTTGACTGTTATGTCAGGTGTAAGTGCCTTTCCTGTGTGGGTCTGTCCCGGAATATCGCTGACTGTACAATCCTCTATGCTCTTTGCTGTGATAGTGAATGTCCAGCTTGCTTTTCCTGTATAATTACCCTTTCCACTGAAGATGATATTCGCCTTGCTGCTGGCAGTAGATACATTCAGATTGTTGACATATTCAGTCTCGTAGTCCACACCATTTACAAGCTTAACACCGTCCACAGTGAGCACAGCCTGATCAAATGTAATAGCCTTTCCTGTGTATACGACTGAACTATCCACGCCGTCTATCTCTGCATCTGTTATATCCTTCTGTCCAATTGTAAATTCTACACGTCTTGTTGTACTGCTGTCATAGTTACCCTTACCTCTGACTGTAACTGCAGCCTTTGAATCTGTGGTCGATGCATTGACATTATTCTCATAGTCGACAGTGTAATCTGTTCCCTCTGTGAGAACCGCATCTCCATCCTTAACTGTTATATCCTGTGTTATCTCAGATCCGGTGTATGTCTTATCTGCCACACCTGCAACCGTAATGCCCTCAGCATTTATACTTCTCGCGTTTATGACAAATGTGCCGTCAAGCTCTCCGGTATAGTTGCCCTTGCCTTTGATCTTGAATTTACCGGTTCCTGCATTTGTAACTTCGCCTTCTACATACTCTACTGTATAATCCTGGCCCTCCACAAGTGTCTCGTCTCCAAGTACGACTGTGATCTTCGTGGTGAGCGGCTTACCTGTATAGCTCTGTGCCTGAGCACTTACCTTTGCTCCCGTGAGCGACTTCGCACCGATAGTAAAGAGAAGCTTTACCTCTCCTGTATAGTTACCTGTACCTGTCACCATCACGCTTGCCTTATCGGAACACTCCACATTGCTGTCGTAGCTGAGTGTATAGTCGACATCCTTCTTGAGAATGACATTTCCACTTCTGACAACCGGCTCAGGAGTTATCTCAGATCCGGTATAGCTGAACTCTGTCTGCTCAAGGCTTGCCCAGCTCTCCTCTATCTTCGCTGCAGTTATTGTCGCTGCGATATCAAAGCTTCCTGTAAAGTTACAGTCAGCCTTTGCAGTAACTGTTATTGTTCCTGTTCCAACATTTATCAGGTTCTTCTGTGTTACAGTGAAATCTGACATGTCCGTCACAGTGTACTTCTTGCCATCAACTGTGATGTCAAAGCTCTCCACTGTAAATGTCGTTCCAGCCGGTGTGTACACCGCTGAATAAGTCTTAGATGCCACTGCCTTTGCAATAGACAATGGAAGTATCTTGAATGTCTTCTCGACAGTTCCTGAATATCCCTGTACGGCGATACCTGTAACTGTCATTGTCGCAGTTCCGACATTCACATTGTTTGTATAAGTTACCGTATAGCAGTCAGCGTCAAGCTTCACGCCATCCACTGTGACTGTTGCAGCCGGCTCTATCTTATCTCCCATGTGGTATGTTTGATCTGCTATATCAGCAACATCCGCATCTGTTATCTTGACGATCTTCTTGGCAATATCAAATGTTGCCTTCACAGATCCCTTATAGTTGCCTGTTCCACTTATATCAGCAACAGCCTTTGACTCGGTTGTTGTGACATTGATATTGTTGCTGTATGCAACGGTATAATCCGTTCCCTTTACAAGAGTGTTTGCACCGTCAGCGACAGTCACTTCAGGCTCAACAGCCTTTCCTGTATAGATCTGTGCGCTGATCGGCTGAACTGTGCAATCTGCTATATCCTTCTGCTCGATCACGAACTGAACTATCTTCTCACCGGTGTAATTGCCCTTACCTGTGATAAGTATCTCTGCCTTGCTGTCAGTTGTGGAAGCATTTCTGTTATTTGTATATTTCACTGTGTAGTCAGCAGCAGTGAGCTTTCTGCCCGACACTGTAACTGCCAGTCCTGCAAATGTTATATCTGCGCCAGTGTATACCACACTGTCCTCAACGCCTGTTACAACTGCCTTGCTGACTGATGCAGAAACAATATTGAACTCAATCTTCTTTGTTCCGCTGTATACGCCCTTACCAGTTATGGTTATCGACGCCTTAGCTGAAGCCGTGCTGACATTCTCATTATTATCATATGAAGATACAACATAGTCCTCACCCTCAACAAGCTCGGTGCCATCGTAGCTGACTGTTATATCCGGTGTTATCGCTGAGCCTGTGTATGTCTGGTCAGCTATATCAGCCACATCGGCTCCGGCAATATCTATAGCCTTTATCTCGAAGCTTCCTGTAGCGGTTCCATCGAAATTGCCATCCTCCAGAGCTGTTACCGTGATCTTAGCTGTACCAACATTGATATTGTTGGCATACTCAACGCTATAACTTCCTGAAGGCACTGCCATTCCGTCCTTGCATGTAACTGTCACCGCAGGAGTCTGTGCCTTACCTGTGTATGTCACACTTGAAGCTGAAACTGTTGCACCTGTAATACTCTTCTTGTATATTACAAATTTCTGTGTGAGCTCTCCTGTATAGCTGCTGTCCGCCTTTGGAGTGATGGTCACACTTCCATTTCCAACATTTGTATTCTCACCGTATGTGACATTGAAATCATCAAATGATGTTATTCTGTTGACGGTTCCAACCTTCACAGCCACAAGTGATGGCTTGATAGCAGTACCGCTATATTCAAATGTGTCGCCTGATATGATCAGTGTATCACCTGATATGTCATACTTGGCAATCTTGAACGTGTATTCCTTTGTTCCCTTGTACTTGCCCACACCTGTTATGACAAGTGTTGCGGTACCGACCTCATAGTTGTCCTTGAAGGTATATGTATAATCACCGTTTGATCCGGCTGTCATCTCCTCGCCGTCATAGCTCAGAGTAAAGCTTGGTCTGACCGCCATGCCAAAGTTGTATGACTGATCCTCAAGTCCCGTCAAAGTGATCTTGTCACTTGTGCTTATGTCTATAAATTCCTTAGTAATATTGAAGTATTTGATGATCTGACCTGTGTAATGATCACCACAGCCTGTTATGGTCACTGACGCTTTTCCGGCATCCGTGTTGTCTGCATACTCTACTGTGTAATCCTCATTCTCAACAAGCTTGATCTCACCGTTGTATATATTGATCTCAGGTGTTATAGCTGAGCCTGTCCACAACTGATCCGCTATAGCATCCATCTGACAGTTATACACAGCTCTCTTCTCTATCTCGAAACGTATAACCTTCTGTCCTGTGTAATTTCCTATACCGGTTACAGTGATCGAAGCCTTCTCTCCTGAACCTGTTACCTCTATATTATTCACATACTCAACAGTATAGTCCTTGTCTCTCTCCAGCTTGATAATTTCACCATTAACGTATCTGGTTACATTTATCACCGGTTCGATGGCCATACCTGTGTACATCTGTGACTGGTCGGCCTGGGTTATTCCCATTCCGCTTGAAGATGAAATTATTGAAACAGGTGTTATCTTGAAATACTTGACGATCTCGCCTGTATAATTATCATTTGCAGCCTTTATTACGACCTTGGCCTCATCTGTCACATCCGTGTTATTGCTGTACTCTACCGTATAGTCTACATCCTGCTCCAGCTCAACACTGCCATTCTTGATGGTGACTGCCGGCTCTAATGCCTCTCCTGTGTACTGGCTGTCGGATATATCTTTGACATCGCAGTCCTCAAGAGGCTTAGGTAAAATGTTGAACTCAAGAACCTTAGTTCCGCTGTATGAGCCCATTCCTTCTATAGTAATAGTAGAAGTTCCTACCTTGTCATTGTTCTTTCTGTCGGTGACTGTGAAGTCTGTTCCCTCCTTCAGAACATAACTGCCATTCTTAATGGTAAGCTCCGGCTTCACCTCGCCGCCGTTATAATACTGGTCAGGTATATCCTCATATGTGAGTTTGCCCATATCACCTGACGGAGCAACTATAGTGATCTGGAATGACTTTGAACCGGAATAATATACCGATGCTGACATGGCAATGACTGTCCATGTTCCGGTCTCCTTGTAGCTGAACGGGAAGGTGTAGTTAACTCCCTCAACCAATGTCATTCCGTTGTATGTAATTGTTATATCCGGCTTTATGTTCTCTCCGGTATATTCATAACTGGACTTATTCACAGTCAGCTTTACATCGGCATCTGAGAATGACTTTGCAAGTATGTTAAATGATTTGTACACAGTACCCGCATAGTCTCCCATACCTGTAAATGTAACCTTACCATTGTTGGTTCCCGGCACGATATTCTCGCCGTAAGCAACAGAGTAATCGGTTCCCTCCACAAGTGTCTTGCCGTCGTATGTCAATGTCACATCCGGCTTCAACTGTGCTCCGGTATATGTCATCGATGATATCGTGGAAAATTCCACATCATTCATGCTGATCTTAGATGTCTTTATCGCAAATGTACCTACACATGTTCCCTGGAAATTGCCGAGACCCTTGATCATGACTCTGGCTGAATTTCCGATCTCCACATTGTTCTCATAACCTGATATCTCGTAGTCAACGCCCTCCACAAGATCCGTATTGCTGAATGTGACCTTTGACAGGGTTGTGGTCACCTCAGAACCTGTGTACTCGGCGTCATCGGCAGTTATTACAGCTTTGGATATATCCGCTGCAACAATCTGGAACTCACATGGAACAGTTCCAGTGTAATTTCCAATACCTACTATATTAAACTTATGTGTTCCTACATTGTAATCCTTGGCATTCCAATACTCACTGAAGTCATATGAGAAATCCTTGGATAACTTAAGTGTAGTTCCAAGTTCCCTATCCTTGACAGAAATATTCTGTGGAGAAACCTGTATCGTTATGTTGTTTGCGGTGTTGAACACTGCATCATCAAATGTTACAGAGAGATTTTCCGTGCTCCTAGGCTTGATGGTGAAGTTCACCGTCTTTGAACCCACATATGAACCAAGTCCTGATATAGTCAGTGATGGCTTAGATGTGGATGTGGATGCATTTGTATTGTTGGTGTAGTATGACACCTTATAATCCTTGCCCTCGACAAGTGTCGTGCCCTTATACTTAACCACCGGACTTGGAGTCTTGGCAGTTCCGTCATATACAAGGTCGTCATCCACCGTAACGTCAGCGTCTGCTATGCTGTATACCTCAGTTCCCTGATCCACGATCTGGAAAGTCTTGGTGACAGTTCCCTTGAATCTGGTAGGTGCTCCTGTTATTGTGACAGTCGCCGTTCCAACATCTGTATTGTTGGTATACTCAACCTTGTACTCATAGTCATTTGCACCCCACTCGTCTATGCTGTGCAGATACTTGTTGTTGGTCTTGTCCAGTATCTTAACAGCCGGCTTTATAGGTTTTCCTGTATATACAAATGTATCACCCTCCAGTGATATCTCCTGATCACTGAGGTTTGCAGCGCTGATTCCGTAGTATATGTAATACTCTCCGTCGCTACCGATCTTATAATTGCTGTTCTTTGCAGCGGACACTACAATTCTGGGGCCATCCCCAAGTGGATCCTCCACTACCTCTGACTCCTCGTCATTGTTGTAATAATCCACAACATAGTCAGTTCCTTCTGTGAGGAAATATCCTGATGATGTATTCGCTGTCTTTACATATATCTGCGGCCATACACCACCAGCCTGATATGTGTAAATTTTATTTTTGCAATTTTTATGCTGGTTCGCTTTCTCTTTTCCATCTATATAGAAAAGTGCAGTCGAAGTTATACTCTTTGCCTTTATAGTAAAGGTACATGTAAGAGTACCGCTGCAGTTCATGTCTGCATTACCTCTGACCGTAACTGTTGCCGTACCAACATTAACATTGTTACTGTATTCTACAGTATAATAATCTGACGACAGCTTCGTGTCGTTGGTCGTATCTCCAATCTTCTTTACCACCAGCTCTGACGAAGTGAGCGTCCATGGTTTTCCCGAATACGTCTTACCGGATGTCACCGTTGTATAACAATAATATCCGTCCGCATTCAGATCTATGGCATCATCCGCCGCCAGCGTGGCAACAGAATCCCCCACATCACTCTGCTTCTCCGCATCACTGGCCGTCGCCACATTCTGTGACTGTGCCGCCAGCACCTGCGCAATCCCTCCGATCGCAATATCACTCTGGAACAATACGGACAATGCCATAATGAATGCCATGAGAAATGCGATCATTCGTCTGCCATAACTTCTTCTCATAAATTACTCCCTGCCTTTCTTGATATGTACATTTGCGGAATAACCAGTATAAGTGTCTGGAAACCCCATTTATATACAATTTTACCAAAAATCAATATGTTATTCAATGTGCTTTATGAAATAATCACTTGACTTTCTAAACATAAAAAAGAACTTTTGCACATATATATGCAAAAGTTCTTTTTTTATATACACTATATATTATTTTCTTATCTTTCTCACTGATACAACCACAAGTGCCGCCGCTACGATTCCGGTAAATATGTATATTGGAAGTCTGTCTCCTGTCTGTGGTGCCTTTCCTGCCTGTGATACACCCGCAGTCTGAGGATCATCATCATCCGGTATATCTATGTCATCCTTGACAAACACTGCAAGCTGTCCATCCGATGGGAATTCTGCCAGAAGAACTCCGCTCTCTACGCTGAATGGGATCTTGGTCCATTCTCCGTCATCCGGAAGAAATCTCACCTGAACTGTCATATCACTGGTGATGGCCGCTCCTCTGATCTTTGTCGTCTCTATCTCAGAATAATCATAATCATTCACCGCTGTAACTGAGAACACTGCAAGAGTTGAATATCCATCCAATGATTTATCTCCAAGCACCTCCGATGGTGCATCTCCAAGCATGAGATTGTCAATATCCGCTATAGTTGTATCCGCCTCGGATATGAGAATGTGTGTCGAATCTGTCTCATAATCATTCTCCGGGCTGTTATTCGCAAATGCCGTAGTTCCGCAGCCTAATGTTATCGTCACCGCTGCAAGCCAGGCTGCCACTTTTCTCTTAAATGAAGCTGCCTTCCCCAATCTTGTTGTCATAACCTTCACTCCTTGTCTCCCTGATGTCCTTCTCCTGACATCATACTTTGTTCCAAAGTATACCATCATAAAAAGAGAGCGTCAATTGTGCAAAACTCCCTTTTTTATCTGGCATCCGCTTCTATTTCCCCTGTGAGTACCGACTGCACGATCCATCTTTTTCCATCCATTCCACAACATGTAGAAAGAGTCAGCAGTCTGCTGTCAACATCTATTTTTTGGTCATTTTGCACAACCCCAGTATCAAAATTCTCGTCAAATATTCCATCTATGTACGACCGTCTGCCTTTTTTGTCAGAGAAATCATTGTATGTGAATATATGTCTGTCATTTGTCCTGTATGCAGCAAACACCGTATAACACAGTGTACTGTTTGGTGTGTATACATACACATTCCTGTTGTTTCTGAGGAATTCCTCATCCTCATAATTGTGCAGAGTCTTGAACATAGTTCCACTGGACATGTTGTGTCCATACATGACCGTATCAAAATCCGAAAATTCTCTGGAATTTGCAGAGTCTATGAAGATTGCTCCATCAGGGCTGTACTCCCCATATGCATCATGGCTCAGATAATAGCTGTTGTCACTGCCCTGCAGTACCGCATAATCGACATCTGTTCCAGGTATGTATATCCACGCACATATATCCTGATTCTTTTTCTGAAGTTCATCAAAGTCCACCTTCACATGCGGGAATATCACATCATCAATTCCTGCATCCTGCTTGGACGAGGCATAGCTCTCCGTAGCTCCATCTGTTCCATAATCCACATACTCCCTGAGTGCCCGGTTTGCACGGTTGCTCCGGTTATGTGCAAACGCATATCTCACGATCAGGCAGATGCACACCAGCAAAACCACCGATGATACCCCCAAGACTACCTTCCATAAGAGCTTCTTACGCTCTCCTCCCGGTTCGGTCATCACTGCCTCTGTCTCAGGACTGTCGGTATTTCCATTTTCTGCGTGACTTTCCCGCTCATTGTCCTCGACAACGGATTGCGCGAGCGCCACCGCCTCTGCAATTTTTCTTTCTAATTCTTCCTGTCTATCATCGTTCTGCATACAGGCATTACTCCACTTCTCTGTAGAACATTTGGACAAGCTGCTCCTTTAACGCCGCATCGTCAACAATATATTCATCATAATAATTCTCTCTCTCATATGAACCCGGGAGCTCATACATTCCGTCATCAGTAAACTCCGCCCCGGCAAATTTCCACGCCAGATACAGCATCCCGGTTCTGGATATGTCTGTTGATATATTTCCCGACATCTGTTCATACATATCCCATATCTTCAGGGGATTTCTCTTAAGCTTTTCCTTTAGCAGGCCGCACCATGCACACATGTACTGCTTCTGCCTGTCCATACGGGCGGCATTTGTTCCTATATCCTCCGAGGCACTGTTGCGCTCCGTCACATAATATACCGCCTGCTCCCCCGACAGTGTCACTGTCTCGCCCTGGCGTATATCTGCTCTGTCCAGATCCTCCATGGCTTTCACCGTCACTCCGCCGACAAGCTCGTTCATCTTGCTGATCCCATCAAAGTCAAGCGTCACATATGCATGTATCGGAAGTCCGTCAAGCAGTTCTGATACCGTATATTCCGTGAGTTCCGCACCGTCAGCCACATCACTGCCATATGAAAATGCCAGTGCTGCCTGAAGATTCTGGGTCGTGATATATTTGCCCGCAACACCAAATACCTTGACAGGTGCCAGAGTATCCCTGTTGATATTCAGGCATCTTATCGTCTTGTCCCTGACATTGAGTGTGACAAGTATCAGGGCATCCCCCTGTCCCACGGTGTCAGCCTCTCCTCTGGCATCCACACCGATACACAGTATATTAATGTTGTCTTCATCATACATGTAACTGTGACCTTCATACAGCATTTCAGCATCCCTGGATCTTTGTCCTCTGAGGGAGCTTCTGCCCGCATGAAGATATGCCGCACATACCAGGATCACCGCCACAACTATAGCCAGAACAGCCACGGCTGCTATGAGTAATTTTTTCTTAACTTTACTGTTACTTTTCATGTTCATGTTCTCAAAAAGCGGCACGGAAACTTCCGTGCCGCTCTTGTTCTTATCTTATATGCCTGACGAACTGCAATGCATCAATATTTCTTATCGATTATGCATACAGTGGATACTTCTCTACAATGCTCTTTACAAGCTGCTCAGCCTTTGCCTTATCATTGTCAAGGACTGCTGCCTTTATGGCGTCTGCTATGATCTCCATGTCAGCCTCATTTGCACCTCTTGTGGTAACGGCTGGTGTACCAAGTCTTATTCCACTTGTTACAAATGGTGACTTAGGGTCGTTTGGAACAGTGTTCTTGTTTGCTGTGATATGAACCTCGTCAAGAAGCTTCTCAACTTCCTTACCTGTAAGTCCAAGTCTCTTGAGATCCATGAGCATCAGATGATTGTCTGTTCCGCCTGATACAATATCAAATCCTCTTGCCATGAGTGCCTTTGCAAGTGCTGCCGCATTCTTGACAACCTGCTCCTGATATGCCTTGAACTCAGGTGTAAGAGCCTCCTTGAAGCATACTGCCTTACCGGCTATCACATGCATGAGAGGACCGCCCTGGATTCCTGGGAATACTGCCTTGTTGAAATTGAACTTCTCATTTATCTCGTTGCTGCACATGATCATACCACCACGAGGTCCGCGGAGAGTCTTGTGTGTTGTGGTTGTTGTCACATGGGCATATGGGATTGGGCTCATGTGAAGTCCTGCTGCCACAAGTCCGGCGATGTGAGCCATATCGACCATAAGATATGCTCCAACCTCATCAGCGATCTCTCTGAATCTCTTGAAATCAATAGCTCTGGCATATGCTGAAGCTCCTGCTACGATAAGCTTTGGCTTGCACTCCTTTGCGATCTCGAGAACTCTGTCATAATCTATAAATCCGTCATCGTTTACACCGTATGGCACGCAGTGGAAATACTTTCCAGACATGTTGACCGGTGAACCGTGGGTGAGATGTCCGCCGTGATCAAGATTCATTCCCATAAATGTATCGCCAGGATTAAGTATTGCGAAGAATACTGCCATGTTTGCCTGTGCTCCTGAGTGTGGCTGTACATTCACATACTCACAGCCAAACAACTCCTTGGCTCTCTCTCGCGCAAGGTCCTCAACAACATCCACATACTGACATCCACCGTAATATCTCTTACCAGGATATCCCTCTGCATACTTGTTGGTGAGATGGCTGCCCATGGCTGCCATAACCGCCTTTGATACTATATTCTCGGAAGCTATGAGCTCCAGATTGTTATTCTGTCTGTTGAACTCGTCTGTCATTGCTGCCGCTACTTCTGGATCTACCTTTGTTATCTCGTCAAAACTGAACATCGAATTTACCTCCATCAAAAATTTGTTCCTATTATACTCATATATATCACTGTTTTTCAACAGTAAAATTTAACATGTCCTTGTACTGGCCATACTCGTACTCATCATAAAAATATTCCTCAGGTCTTGCGGATATTCCAAGCTCGTCATACCATTCGCCGAGAAGCTTCTCTCTGAGCTTTGTCTTTGTTGGCTCCGCCAGCGTGTTGTAGTTCCACAGGCTGAAGTGAAGAGCGTAATTTATATAGTCCTTCTCTATCTCTGTGTACAGACCGTGATCCTTCAGCATCTGTCTGAGTGCCAGCAGCATGTGATAGAAGTTATCCCACGACTTCTCTCTGGTCTTGGACAGCGAATCCCGGGTATCCACTCTTCTGTGGATGAGTATCTCACTTACTGTACATATGCGCTCCGCCAGCACCAGCGCGCTAAACACGAACAGCGCATCATTTGTGGTTCTCTGCTCCTGGAATTTCAGATCATTCTTCATCACAAATTCCCTGAGATACAGCTTATCCCACGCCCATCCCACAAATGCTCTGAATATATTTGTGGATATCTGTCTGCGGTTAAACGGCTCATACGGTGGAAGTGCCCACTCTATCATGGCCCACTTCTCATATACATACTCCTCAGTATCCATGTTGTACTGGTCTGATTTGTAGATGACTATCTCCGCCTGCTCCTCCTCGGCTCTGCGGAAAGCCTTCTCTACCATCTCAGGCTCGTATAAATCGTCGCAGTCGAGAAACAGTATATATTTTCCTGTTGCCTCCTGCATTCCGCGGTTTCTTGCCGCACCCGCTCCGGCATTCTTCTCTCTTATAAGTACGATCCTGTCATCCTTCTGCGCATACTGTTCTATGATCTGCGACGAATTATCGGTGGATCCATCGTCAACGCATATTATCTGTATATTTCTAAGGGTCTGTCCGGTTATCATGTCCAGACATCCCTCTATGTAACTCTCCGCATTGTATACTGTCAACACAATCGATACATCAATCACTGATACACCCCCTCCATCTCATCTGTTAGTTTCTATGCAAAAGCTTCTTTACAGCCTTCTTCAGTGTCACCGGAACAAACATCACAGCCTTGCCCACACGGAACGTGGTTGATGTCTCATAGTTGATCCGCTGAGCTTCCATCTCTCTTCTGAGTTCATCATTTTCTCTGTGACTCGCATCCAGCTCTTCAGCGCGTCGCCCCAGTTCATTATTAAGGTCAAATATCTTTTTGCTGTAGACTACCTTGCCGAGATAATATCTCTTGAGAAATCCCGGATCCTTAGCAAGAACATAAAGCCCTGTCTTCTCCTCCTGGCTGAACAGCTCCTGGTCAAGCTCATCAAGTTCCATGCTCCTGTGGAAATCAACAGCCATACGCTCAGCAAACTGCCAGCCCGCATCCTCTGTCATCCAGTGAAGCATCTCGTAGTAACATCTCCATCTCTGAAGAGTGTAATATCCCTTCCACTTCTCCCACACAGACCAGTCCTGCATGAGATGATCCTTTATGCGGTCGTAGGTTATATTGACCGTGTACGCCGCATCCACATCGTCTATCCACACTGTGTCTATCTCAACTCTGTCACACATGTCACAGGCTACAAACATCGCCCTATCAGCATGTGCAAATGCCATCCACAATATATACAGATCAGGAAACAGACCCTGCTGATGTGCCTCCTCTCCGTCGCAGTATGTGTCCAGAAAGCTTCTGCTGTAAAGCCCCGCGCACACATGCCGTATCGCTATCGATATCTCAGGAGACGATGCCAGGCTCATAACCACTTCCCGCTGGACACTGTCATCCATTCTGTCATCAAACACTCCGATAAATTCCAGTTTTCCCTGCCTAGCCCTTTCTGCCAAATGCTTCACAGCCTCCTCCGAAACAGCCACGCATGGTCTCGCCAGAAAAACATAATCGCCAAGATCTATCTTTTTTAAGCTTACATTCTCTGTACTCACTCCCTGCCCTCCTCATGTAAATTTCAAATAATATACCGAACATTTTTCACCAGCGCCAATTATACCATTAATTTCA
>NZ_QTXH01000012.1:0-19576 GCF_003461545.1 Coprococcus sp. AF16-22 | reverse complement strand
CGCAGGAGTAATACTCCTGCGCCCTTCTCTGTATGACCTGTATTATTTTATCTCTCATTTCCTGCCACAAGAGCCGTTCCATCATAATCGATGACTATGGCTGACTGTGTGCTTACGCTGCCCGCAAGTATCATCTTTGCAACCAGTGTCTCCACATTCTTCTGCAGATATCTCTTGAGCGGTCTTGCGCCATACACCTGATCATATCCCTGATCGATGATGTGCTGCTTTGCACTCTCCGTAAGTTTGATAGTGATCTCCCTGTCTGCCAGTCTGCTGTTGAGATCTGCCATGAGAAGATCAACTATACCACTGATGTTGTCCTTAGACAGTGCCCTGAATGTGATGATCTCATCGATACGGTTCAGGAACTCAGGTCTGAATCTGCTCTTAAGCTGAGCCATTACGTCATTCTTCAGTTCATCTGTGATCTCTCCGCCGGCAGCTGCGATATCCGCACCACCGATATTTGATGTCATGATAATGATCGTATTCTTGAAGTCCACAGTTCTGCCCTGAGAATCCGTGATACGTCCATCATCAAGCACCTGAAGGAGCACATTGAACACATCCGGATGTGCCTTCTCTATCTCATCAAAGAGGACAACCGAATATGGCTTTCTACGAACAGCCTCTGTCAGCTGACCGCCTTCATCATAACCTACATATCCCGGAGGCGCTCCTATAAGTCTTGACACACTGTGCTTTTCCATGTATTCACTCATATCAATACGAACCATGTTCTGCTCATTGTCAAACAATGCCGCTGCAAGACTTTTTGCAAGCTCTGTCTTACCAACACCGGTTGGTCCAAGGAAGATAAATGAACCTATCGGTTTGCTAGGATCCTTTATTCCCGCCTTTGATCTGATGATCGCATCGCTGACATAGTCAACGGCTTCATCCTGACCTACAACTCTCTTCTTAAGTTCGCTGGCAAGATTGAGGGTCTTGCTCTTCTCGCTCTCAGTAAGCTTTGCAACAGGAATTCCTGTCCACTTGGATACGATCTTCGATATCTCATCTTCTGAAACTACCTCATGGACAAGCTCCCTCTCCTTATCTGAAGCTGTGGACTCAGCCTCTGCAAGCTCTTTCTGGATTGCTGGAAGCTTACCATACTGAAGCTCTGCTGCCTTGTTCAGATCATAATTTCTCTGTGCAGCCTGAATATCAGCCTTGACCTGCTCCATCTCTTCCTTGAGTGTTCTTATCTTCTCAACTGCAGCCTTTTCATTCTCCCACTTTGCTTTCAGGGAATTTGCCTGATCCTTGAGTTCTGCCAGTTCAGCCTGAAGGTCTGCCAGTCTCTGCTTTGACAGATTATCCTCCTCCTTCTTAAGGGCTGTCTCCTCAATCTCCAGCTGCATTATCTTACGTGTGATCTCATCCACTTCAACAGGCATTGAATCAAGCTCTGTCTTGATCATGGCACACGCCTCGTCAACAAGATCTATTGCCTTATCCGGCAGGAATCTGTCTGTTATATATCTGTTGGAAAGAACCGCTGCGCTTACAAGGGCACCATCTGATATCTTAACTCCATGGAACACCTCGTACCTCTCCTTGATTCCTCGAAGGATAGATATTGTATCTTCAACGGTTGGCTCATCCACCATAACCGGCTGGAAACGTCTCTCAAGAGCCGCATCCTTCTCTATATACTGTCTGTACTC
The DNA here is from genome assembly GCF_003461545.1 of Coprococcus sp. AF16-22. Taxonomy (NCBI): domain Bacteria; kingdom Bacillati; phylum Bacillota; class Clostridia; order Lachnospirales; family Lachnospiraceae; genus Coprococcus; species Coprococcus sp. AF16-22. Next base: position 17,900 of record NZ_QTXH01000012.1, on the reverse strand, counting down.
GTTCAGTGTTGTGGCACCTATACAGTGCAGCTCACCCCTTGCAAGCATAGGCTTGAGCATGTTGCCCGCATCCATGGCACCGTCCGTCTTACCGGCTCCCACAATGGTGTGGAGCTCATCAATAAACATTATGACCTCGCCCTCGGACTTCTTCACCTCATCCAGGACGTTCTTAAGTCTCTCCTCAAATTCACCTCTGTACTTGGCACCGGCCACAAGAGCTCCCATATCAAGTGCAAATATCTTCTTGTTCTTAAGTCCCTCTGGCACATCACCTCTGAGTATCCTCTGTGCAAGTCCCTCTACAACCGCAGTCTTACCTACACCAGGCTCACCGATAAGCACCGGATTGTTCTTTGTCTTCCTTGACAGGATCCTGATCACATTTCGTATCTCAGCGTCACGTCCTATTACCGGGTCAAGTTTCTGCTGTCTTGCCCTCTCGACCAGATCATATCCGAACTTCTCCATAGCCTCATATGAGCTCTCCGGATCATCGCTGTCCACCTTGTGGTTACCTCTGATTTCTGCTAGCTCCTTGAGGAATGCATTCCTGCTAACTCCCCAGCCTTTAAGAAGCTCCTTGATATCCGAATCAGCCTTATCCACCATGCCGAGGAACAAATGCTCAACAGACACATATGTGTCGCCCATCTGCTTTGCTTCCTTCTCTGCCTGGATGAGAGCCTTTGAGAAGTTATTTCCGGCATACATATTGCCACCGCTGACCTTCGGCAACCTTGCCAGCTTATCCTCCACCGCATTCACGGCACCAGTAACATTCACGCCCATCTTCTCAAATATCTTGGCTATCAAACTGTCATCTATCTCAAGCAAGCCAGCCAAAAGGTGCATCTGCGTAAGTTCCTGATTGTCGTACTCCAGAGCTTTTTCTTTTGCTTTCTCTACAACTTCCAACGATTTACGTGTGTATTTATCCATCTCCATAGCTGTTTACCTCCTAAACTAAACTTTCAGGGAACTGATACCTTAATATCACTTCCCTGTCTGATGATAATATAACACACTTGTTAGCACTCGTCAATACTGAGTGCTAACATTTTTTTTATTATTTTAAATTATCTCTCTCTACGGTAAACTACCACCCCGGCAGCCCCTAATAAACATGCCATCATGACTATGAGCATCAATGCCACATTTCCGTCATCTCCGGTATTTGGTACACCTGACCCCTTTTTTGAGTCTGCTACAGTTGTATTCTCTGTTGAGGTCACGTTAGTTTTCTCATCGGTTGTCTGTCTCTCTGTTGTTACCTTCTCTGTCGTCTGCTCACTTGACGTTGGTTTTTCAGTTGAAGGTTCATTTGTAGTCGGTTCATTTGTAGTCGGTTCATTTGTTGCTGGTACATTCCCCTTCTTTACCACTACCTTTGCAGCAGGAGATGCATAATAATTTTTGGTCTCCTTATATCTCACATAATAATTTCCATCTGCAAGTTTCTTAAGTACCGTGCTTTCACAATCCAACCATTTTTTCTTGTCAACACTATATTCCATTGACGTCTTCAGATTAGATATCTGACCATCATTTTTCCCATCCACAGTCTCTGCCGTTGCGACCAAACCTGTAGGTGCCTTCTGCTTTGCCTTATCTATTGTGAACTCTTCCACGATCTGTCCATGCATGGTATTCTCACCCTTGATAGTAACTGTAGCTGTTCCCGCATCAATATTATCCGCATATACACATGAGTAACTTTTTCCCTCTGTCAGAGTCTTTCCGCCATAAGAAACCGTAACCGCAGGTTTCTTTTCTTTTCCATCGTACACATATGTTTTTGGATCAATGCTGACAGCGACATCTGCATCATCCGACAAGCTGCGGTAACGGAGAATAAAATCCTTAGCCTTGGCTCCTGTCTCATCATCAATGATTGTCGTTCCTTCTACAGAAAGTCCCTCTGGTACAAACTCCTTCACACCGTCAAATCCATCTGCAATATGCCCAAAGTTGCTAAGTCCGTCACTGTTCTGTACCGTAAATACACAGTCTGTATCCATCTCAAGTTTTTCAAACCAACACTGTGAACCGTTGAGCGTCACATTTGAGCCATTATTCAGACAGATTCCATCTTTTGTCATCCAGTTGATACTATCCGTAATGAATTTGACATTTGACAAAGTCAGCATAGCATTAGTAAATCCAACACTTCCATTTGTGATACCGCAATTTAATGTTCCGTTTTTCACGTATAACGAATAATCAAAATTCATCATCTGCAAAGTGACACTTTTACCGTTGAGATCTATAATGATATGTTTATTATGTTCACCATCATTGTATCCTATAGAAGCCGAAGGATCATATATATCACTAATTATACATATTGTATAGCCATTCTGTGCGGCTACAAATGCATCAGCCAGTGTAGCATATGATCCGATCTCATCGCCATTGCCATCCGTCACAATTGCCACATCCCCATCCGCGGCCTGCACCTTCACAGAGTTCTTTCCCGCAATAATCACTACAGCAAATATACATGCCATAATCAACCCAGTTACCAATTTCTTTGATTTCATAATTATCCCTTTCCTCCTGTCTTTAATCCCTGGCAGTTACTGCCAGATATTGCCATCAACATAACAAATAATTATAATACACTGAGTTTTTTAGTAAACTAGCCAAACGGCTAGTTTTTAAAATTAAATGACTAAATGCATAACTTTAGTACGAAAAAGAACCAGCACTCAAATGCCGGTTCTCCCTGTTATGATATTATTCTATTATCACAGCTCCTCACCATTGGTCTCTATAACATGTTTGTACCAATAATAAGAATCCTTCTTGTATCTGTTCAAAGTTCCACTGTTCTCGTCCTCTTCTCTGTCCACATACACAAATCCGTATCTCTTCTGATATCCGTTGAGCCAGCTGAGAAGATCTGTGTAAGACCATGTGCAGTATGCCAGGACACGGCAGCCATCATCACACGCTTTCTTGAGCTCCTCTATGTGATGTTTCAGGTAATCTATCCTGTACGGATCATGGATCTCCCCATCCTCGAACTTGTCAAATGCACCAAGACCATTCTCAGATATTACGATCGGAAGGTCGTATCTTGAAGTGATCTGTCTGCAGCACATGCGAAGTCCCATCGGATCGATGGTCCAATCCCAGTCTGTCGTAGGAAGGAATTCATTTGCAGGATTCTTGTAAAGTCCCGGAACACCCTGAACCTTTGCCGTGCCCTTCTTGCCGGTCGTGTTCATCTCGTGAGTCGTTCCCACTCCGTCTATCGGGTTGTGCTCGACAACGCATGACTGATAATAGTTTACACCCATGAAATCTATGAGACCTGCAGCCTTCCTGAGGATATCCTCGTCACCGTCCTCCATAACCGGAGTTAGATCCTTGCTCTTGAGGTAAGCAGCGGCAGCCCTTGGATAACGGCCATAGGCATACATATCCATCCAGTAGAAGTTGTTCAGATCATCATAATCCATCTTCGCCATCGCATTTTCAGGCTTTCTGTCAAATGCGTATGACGGTGTGTATGCGAATGATGAACCGACCTTAGCATCCGGGCAGATCTCCTTGAGTGCAATAACACTCTTGGCGTGTGCCATAAATGCATGATGGTTTACCTGATAGAACATCTTCTGGTCATCAACCTTTCCTGGTGGGTGCATTCCTGCATTCCAGCCAAGACCTGTAAATACATTCTGCTCATTCATGATTATCCAGTGCTTTACCCTGTCACTATATCTCTCAAACAGAACCTTTGCGTATCTGACGAAATCATCGACTATTCGTCTGCTCTCCCATCCGTGATACTGCTCCTCAAGTGCCTGTGGCATATCCCAGTGGTACACTGTTACCATAGGAACAATTCCATACTTAACCAGTTCATTGATCAGGTCATCATAGAACTGTAAGCCCTTTTCATTTATCTCGCCATTGCCATCAGGTATGATCCTTGGCCAGGATATTGAGAACCTGTAAGTCTTAAGTCCCATCTCCGCCATAAGTGCCACATCTTCCTTGTATCTGTGGTAATGGTCAACCGCCTTATCACCTGTCGTAGCCTTAAATGTTTTTCCCGGGATCCTTACGAACTGATCCCAGTTGGATGGGCCTTTGCCATCCTCATTCCACGCTCCCTCTATCTGATATGCAGCAGACGCACTGCCCCACAGGAAATCTTTCGGGAAGCCATTTGATCTGTCAAAATACATAAACCGTCCTCCATACTATATAGAATCTGTATAGCATGCCTTCAACATGCCTTTGTCGTCATATGCTACAGACTGCCCAGCACATCTCCTATCTTATCCGCTATCAGAAGATCTGCATTGCTGTCCGACTGTGTCGGGGACATATTTATAACCACCAGTTTCCGCCCCCTGAAATATCTGATAAGTCCTGCTGCCGGATATACCACAAGTGAGGTTCCGCCAATTATCAGCGTATCCGCCTCGGATATATACTGGAGTGCCCTCGACATATTGTCCTCATCAAGTGCCTCCTCATACAGCACCACATCCGGTTTTACAGTGCCTCCGCACTTTTCACACTTAGGCACACCATCCGAATTGACTATATAATCCAGGTCATAGAAAGCATGGCATTTCTCACAGTAATTTCTGTGAACAGAACCATGGAGCTCTATGACATTCCTGCTACCTGCCATCTGGTGAAGTCCGTCGATATTCTGCGTTATCACCGCCTTGAGCTTTCCCTGTTTCTCAAGCTCCGCCAGCTTTATATGAGCCTTGTTCGGCTTTGCATCAGCAAATATCATCTTGTCCTTATAGAATCTGTAAAATTCCTCCGGGTTACGTCTGTAAAAGCTGTGGCTGATTATAGTTTCCGGCGGATACTTATACTTCTGATTATACAGTCCATCCACACTTCTAAAATCTGGTATACCGCTCTCCGTCGATACTCCTGCACCGCCAAAGAAAACGATATTATCCGAATCTTCTATGATCTGTCTCAGCTCATTCAACTTTTCTGTATCCATATACATACACCTCCAGACAATGACTACTGTGTCTCAGTAACCTTTACCATAACTGTACACGTATTTACCACGGTGTACTTATCTCCATCAGGGACACTGAGCGTGATCGTATTATCGCCATATGAGAGCTTGGAAGCATCTATGGACAGCTTCAGGCTCTTGGCCGATACCTTGGACACCGCACTTGAGATTCCACTCACGGTTATCGTATTGCTATCACCCATGCTCATCTCATAGCTGTATCCACTCTGCTTGCCCCTCAGGATGATATCCCCTGTGGTCACCGTTATATTTCTTGTAACTGATTTCTCGATCGCTATCTTCACATTGATGTATGCGCTCTCCTTTGTCACGACCACACCCTCTGGAAGATACTTTGATACATCAAGTGTCGTCTCAACATCTGCTGTACATCCGCTCACATCAACATCCGTTATATCAAGGCTTGTTATATCCTTTATTATCGATGCGTCTCCACCTATATCAACGGTCTCCGGTACATATGTTATATCTGATACAAGATATCCATCCGCAGGATCTCCTGTGACATCCACATGAACAGGTATATTCTTAGTCTTGTATACCGGAACTGTGACTGCTATCGATATCTCATCGTAGGATATCGACTTGTCTGATATCTTCTCACCATCAGCGGTTACAAATACAGGCGTACAGTTTGTCGTTATATCATCCTTTGCACTGGTCACATCAACTGTCACCTCTGCACGATCTATGCTCGAAACTATACTTGCAGCACCCTTTATCGTTATGAGGTTTGGAGCTGCCACACTGTTACCAACCGTATATCCGGAAGCAACCTCGCCTGTTGTCACCACGGACACAGGAACTGACACTGACTTCTCGTCCTCAAGTTCAACTGACAGCACGTTGTCCACAACAGTTATGCTGACCTTTTTAGCTATGTTGGTGCTGTTCGCAGTTACAGTGATAGGCACCGCATTTGTTATGGATATCTTTGACATATCCGCTACAGCCTTGAAATCCGACGCATCAAGATCGCTTATAAGTGATTTACGTCCTTTGACGACTATATCCACGGTATCACCTGAAGTTATCGTGTACAACTGATTCTGACTTGTTATGGCGTCAGTATTTACCAGATTGACCGGAATGTCCCTTATGGTCCTTGTCACGGCTGAATCATCGATGTTCAGTACAAGAAGCCACACCAGAAATCCAAGCACAACCGACAGAAGCTTAAGACCTATATTGCTGTATATCTTATTTGCCTTTTTCTTAGGCTCTGCGCTGTTATTTTTCATTCTCATCAGCCTCCTTTCTGGAAGCTTTATTCTTATTCTCCACAACGACTCTCTTTCTCCGCTTAACCGGACGGGCACCTGAAGACCTGTGGCTCTTTCTTCCATTATACTCCTTGCACAGCGTCTGAAGATGCCTTCTCACGCCCTCGCTGTCCAGATTCCTGAAGAGCTCGCCTCCCTGTGCAATGGATATTGAACCTGTCTCCTCAGATACGATAAGAGTCATACTGTCTGACACCTCACTGATACCTATACCGGCTCTGTGTCGTGTTCCAAGCTCCTTGTTGATGGAGTCATTTGCAGACAGTGGCAGATAACATGTGGCAGAAACCACCCTGTTCTTTCTTATGATCACCGCACCATCATGAAGCGGTGTGTTGTGCTCAAATATATTGAGAAGTAACTGGTTAGTCACGACCGCATCGATCGGTATTCCCGTATCAATATACTCGCCCAGTGCAACTTCATTCTCAATGACTATGAGTGCACCGGTACGGTTTGCAGACAGGACCTGGGCCGTCTTCACAAGCTCATATATCGTTTTCTCCGATATAACACCATCATCCTCGCCATCTCGTATAATGTAATTGATCAGCTTCTTTCTTCCAAGCTGTTCAAGTCCTCGTCTGAACTCCGGCTGGAACAGGATCACCACCGCTATTATTCCCACACTGAATGCATTCTTAAGCAGATATAAGATCGTATTGAACTGGAACACCGCCGCAATGGCAGTGAAGAGCACGATCATAACTATACCCTTCAGAAGAGTCCATGCTCTGCTCTGCTTGAACCACAACATGATCCTGTATATAAAGAATGACAAAATAAGTATCTCTATTATATCTACTGTGCCTGGAACTGTTATATAAAACCAATCAAAATACGTTGATATAAACGTTGATATCTTATCCATTTCATCCTCCTTTCGGTATATAAATACTCCGTATAATTAATGTGACCTGACAAAAGTCAGGTCACTCACATGTAAGCTCTTTTCAATGTATCTATCTTGTTGATCCTGTAACAGAATCTTCCTTTGCCGCTGACCGGCTTCTCTGTGCGCCTGATCCGGACGAAGTCGTCCTCTTCTGCTGTGGTCTTGGCGATGGCTGCTCTCTTCTGGCTGCCTTTCTCTGGGCACCACCCATGACCTTTGGCACAGCCTTTACATAGTAGTAGTAGTCATCGTCCTCAAACTGTGTATTCTCAACACTTGAGTAGTCCACAACTATCTTGAAGAACTGAACCACTATGGTCACCAGTATCGCCAGTATGCATCCAAGCAGAGCCCCCGCAAGGGATACCTCAACTTCCATGGACAAAGTCCCAACCAGGAACAGTATGATCTCTACCACACCGCCTGTGATGATGGCAACGTACCATGAATATGCAAATGACATTCTATATATTATGTATGTAAGAACTATAACAACTGCAAACACTATTATGGTGAGCAGAAGTGTCTTATCCTGCACCAGATGCTGGAAAATATACTTGTATCCCTCTATCAGATCACCCTCTGCTGAACTTGAGCTTAAAGCAACGTAATCAGCAGTATGCTTCAGGAAGAAGTAGAATATACAGCCAAATGCTGCAGGAACCATTCCTGTGAATCCAGCTGTCATTCCAGCCAGGATTGGCATGAAATACTGGAACTTTATAATGTAAAAGAATGGCATAAACAGAATGATCCATGATGCCTTAGGGAAAAATCTTATATATACACAATACATTATCACAAATATGACAACAAATGAGATTCCAAGCTCCAGACTTGCGCTGGCAACCTGGGCACATGCGTACAGTCCTGCAATGGCAAGTGTGAGCTGGCCTGAAAGGAACGCACACACAAAAGCTGCTGCCAGGACCACTACGATACTGCTTATCGTGCTGTTATATCCTGTGAGATGGTTTATTGACCAGAACACAACAAGTGCCAGTATAAACTTACACAGTGGTGAAACAAATTTATCATACTTACTACAAAAATTCTTTACTCCATCGCGGAAATCCAGAAGTGTTGACATTATCAGTTAGCCCTCCTCTTTTTTTTGACAGAACGGCGTGTTCCGTCCTCGTTCTCATAAAATTCTATCAGTTTCTTAAGATTCTGGTTATACTTTATGAGTTTTGGCTTTGCCTTCATATATCTGTATGTATATAAGACCCACGCGAAAAGCGCAAATGCAATACACACCACTGCATAGCCGCCCACAATGCTGCTCGCCACCTTCACATAGTCAAGCTCTGTGAGCTTCTCAACTATATCTGCAAGATTATAGTATATGTAAGCTGCGGCAAAAACTACAAACAGCACCGTAGATGAAACAATTGTCTTAAGACAGTTAAGCTTCACATAGTCACTTTGAAAATATTTACCCTTTTCGAGATCCTCACGTCCAAGCGACTCCTTGTACATGGCGATCTTCGTCATTAGAATGACCTTTTCTTCATTTACCATTGCTCGATTCTATCTCCTTATTCTGGTCACTTTTCCACAAATGACCATAACTAGCAGTATTATACCCCGCGTCTTAATATTGCGCAAGTTTTATATTTAGAATTTAATGTCTATTAATGTATGATCACCAAGTGCGTCCGCCGTAGTAATCATGTTCATTTTTGTATGTCTCGTATGCATCCATCTCCTGATTTCGTTGCTCAAGACTGTCTCCCTGGATGGCATCGAGCTGCTTTCGTATCTCCGATTCCTTATCAGAAGACTGAGGCTCCTGTGTATCCTCTTCGTTTTCATCGTCACTGCCCTGATCCTTCTGGTCATTTGGATCCTGATCACCTTTCTGATCCTGTTCCTCCGTCTGCTTCCTGAGCTGTTCCTCAAAGGCATCTATCTCATCCTTCAGAGTCTGTGCATCCTCGTAATGTCCATCCTCATCATCCCTGTGGGCGCAGTCATTCTCTATGAGAATGTCCTTTGCCCCCTCAAGTATGTCTATCACCTCATCCAGATTCTCTTTAGTAACACCCTCAGGATCTATCTGCTTCACTATGGACAGCGCAAGGTTGACCCTTGTCTTACAGTCGGACTCACCACCCGGCTTCTTTTCTAGTGCCTTACGAAACTCCTGCTCGGCGCCCTCGTAATCTCCCTGACTGTAATATACATCACCAAGATTATAATGGTATATATGTGGCTGAGTAAAGCCAAGCACGGCGTTCACTGTGCTGTCCACATATTGTCCCTTTTTGTATTCACTTATAAAATGCTCATTGCACAGATAATTCACCAGAAGCACCGCCATACACAGCAGGCTGACAGCTCCGGTCACTGCAGCAACGATCTTTATTATTCCTGATCTGTTTTTCATTTTATGACTTTCTTTCTCATATCAAAAAATTCATATACAACAAGTCCTGCAAATAATGCTGCAAACAGATAATATATATCCACATATCCTATGGTCTTACCCTTATCCGTTGACTCAGCGGTTCCCCGTGACTTCTCCACAACCTTATCCAGCGCAGAACCATCGTTCATATTTATATAGTCGACGCCCAGATCATCGGCAATCTTTTTCAGATTATCCTCATCGATCTTCGACACCGCTGGTTTATACGGGTAGTCCGATGTGTCCTCAAGCAGCTCCTTCCGGTCATCGTAATATGATTTCACATACATGTTACCGCCTTCCTTTGTGCCGTACCCCAACACTGCGCCTCCATCAATATATTTTTTCGCCCCGTCAAATGACTTGAGTCTGTCGTCGTTGGTTATTTCACCATCGCTTATAAAGAACACGACCACATTTCCATCATTTTTCTCCTTTGCACGCTTAAGGGTATCCGTCATCACATCTATGCAGACATTCATGGACGACCCCCTGGCATATAGCGAATCCAGCGGATATATTGAATCCAGAACACTTTTTGCAAAATTTGAATCATCCGAATATGGCGATATCAGATTTGCACTATTATTGAAGGTTATGACTGCAAATTTAGCACCGTCCATCTCATCAACTATGTGCTCGCAGTCTTTCTTCACCGCCGTCAGCCTCTCTGTATCCCCAGCATAATCCTGAGCCAGCATGCTTATGGTGTCATCCACAACGAACAGCACATATGTGTCAAGCTTCCGGACACTCGTCTCCACGTTGCTGCTTGGGACCATGATCCTCAGATTGATGAGAAATATCAGTATGATGGCAGCTATCTGCCTTATATATGCGCTTCTCTTCCGCCTTTTCAGGAACGCCATGCCAACGCACAATATGAGCATAAGCCAGATTGGTATAATTGGATCTATTCTCATAATTCTCTCCTGTAACGTCTTATAATTTGAGCCAGCGGCCAAGTCCTAGCATTCCTGCAAACAGAACCAGCATCAATACAAATGGATATAACAGCTCAGGTGTCTCAACATCCACCATCCTCACCTTGACCAGATTCTTACTCAGCTTTTCTATCGATGATACTATCTCTCCAAATGATCCGGATTCCTCCTCAAGATAGAATTTACCACCGGTCTTCTCCACCGCATTCTTCATGGACTCCTTGTTTTCCGGTGTCATCTCCTTTGTTCCAACTCCATACACCGTGACATTGTTTGAAACACATATATCGGCCGCCTCATCCAGAGTTGCCACCGGTGTTCCCTGTATATCATTGTCAGTGGAGAATATTACCACCTTTGTCCTCTCCTTGTCAGCATCCGAAAAATCGATTGCCGCAGCAGCAAGGCCGTCCCCTATAAGTGAGCTTCCCCTCTGCTCATTTCCGATCAGAGTTCCAGATGATATATATGCCTGATAATATATCCAGTCGTACCCCGATGAAAATGCATCGTCCAGATTCACTTCATTTCTGCTCTTCAGACACTGTGCGATCAGATCAAGCTGATCCTTCACATACTCATAATCATCCGTGAGCGGAGTAAGCAGCACCGGACTTGTGTTAAATATCACGATTCCAAAACGTTCGCCCTGAAGCTCATCAACTGTTTTCTTCAGCTTGTCCAGCAGATTCTCGTTGAGATAATCCACGGATGTTGATATGTCGATACACAGAATGATGTCCCTGCAATACTTTTCATCCTGCATACGCCTGCTCGTGTATGGTTTTGCCATGAGCAGGAATGCCGATACGACAACCAGTACGCAGCATATGAGCGTGGCTGTAAGCCCGGTCTTATATAATATTTTTCTTTTCCTGAAATATGCCTCATCTTCCTGGCATATGAGCCCTGCGATCTTTTTTCCTCCGGCATATTCCTTTGTCTTTTTGTATTTCACAAACACAAATACCAGCATAAACAGTGCAATAGCCAGGCCTGCATATAGAACAATATGATATTTTATTGCCATCTCTCAATCAAACTCCTTGTCTTCTCAAGGGAAGCCCTCACATCACCATCGGACTTTCTTGCAAATTCCGGCGCATAATACTCAGCCACAAGATAGTACAGCTCCGGCATGTTTAATCTTTCTATATCATACAGAGTATAATTCTGAACCCTTATGCCGGTTGCAGCATGAACAAATCCCCTGATACAACGGCTCATACGCTGATATGCACCTCTTACATCAAGTTTTCCCTGATCATACTGTCCCGCAATATCCGCCAGTTCTGACAGATATCTGGCCTTCACTCTACCCATATCCATAGGCGCAGGCTTCACCACCTTCGGCAGCTCCGCCGCCATTTTTCTACGTCTTCTCAGATACCAGCAGCCACCAAAGAACAACAGCACTGCGGCTGTTATCACTCCGGTCAGCACGATCGGCCATACCACATACGAAAGCGGCTCCTGCAAATTCACTGAACTTTCCATATCTTATATCTTCTTCCTCTTATCTCCGGGCATCAGCCCATTTAACTACTTTCCTGAGCTCTCAGTCTTGTGCTTGTTGAGCAGCTCTACTATCTTTTCATCCATGCTGTCAGAAGACCTGACCGTCAGGTACGAAATACCAAGTTTCTTAAGCTTGTCGTCACAGGCACTTGAAAGCTCCTGCCTTTTCCTCTCTTCCTTCTTTGCCAGCTTCATGTCCCTGGTAAAAAATTCAGGAATATATGTGTCACCGGATATGTCATATACATTCTTACCGTTCATCCCGGCATCCTCAACATTTATAAGCAGTATATCATGCAGTACCTTTAACTGCTTTACAGTTGCCTCCGACATATTCAGGATACCTCTGGTGTCCGTCACCACAAGTATGATCATTCTCCTCCTGAAATTCCTAGCAATGAAGCTCAGCGCATCCCCCGTATCCGAGTCATTAGTCATGGTAACGTTCCTGTGGTAACCCGCAAGAATATTTTCGACATTTGCAAAGCCTGTCTTAAACGGATAGTTCTCCACGCCCCTGTCTGAAACATAAGTAGCGCTCACATAATCACCATTGTCACACACCATATATGCCAGGGTTCCTGCCGCCATAAGTGCAACGTCACTCTTCTCCTGAACATCATTGGCATATCCAAGCATACGTTTTCCGGCATCCATCACCAGCATTATATTATGCTTCTTCTCGGCGATATACTGTCTGACCAGAAGCTTCTGGCTCCTGGCAGATGCTTTCCAGTCCATGTCCTTGATATCATCGCCAACGACATACTCCCTGAGCTCATCAAAGTTCATACTCCTGCCCTTATAGATGGAATTGTACGAACCATCGATTATCCTCGACGTTGCCTTGGTAGTATATATGGTCTTATATCCCTTCATATTTCCCTGTATTCTGGATATATATGTCATCTTCATAATTAACTGTCTTCCCCTACGGCGTCTTAACCGAACCTATTATGGCATCTATAATCTTCTCAATCTTCACGTCTTCCGCAACAGCGGCAAATGTAAGCATGATCCTGTGTCTCAGGACTGAATATCTGAGTGCTTTCACATCATCAGGAACACAATATCTTCTCCCATTTATAAGTGCGATTGCCTTTGCTACCTCCATGAACGCAATAGCCGCTCTTGTGCTCGCACCCATGGCAACATACTGTGCAAGCTCAGGTGCAAGTATCTTATCCGTCATTCTGGTTGCCTGAACTATATCAACTATATATTTCTTTATCGCCGGATCTATATAAATCCTCTTGCACAGCTTCTGAAGATACACCACATCGTCAACGCTGGCAACGGACTTCACGTCTGAAAAAACTCCTGCCTCCACTCTGTTGAGTATCTCCATCTCATCCCTTGCGCTTGGATATGTCACAGTCTCCTTGAGAAGGAATCTGTCAAGCTGTGCCTCTGACAGCACATACGTACCCTCAGATTCGATCGGATTCTGGGTCGCTATTACCACGAACACCTCCGGCAGCTTATATGTCTTTCCTCCTATACTGACTTCTCTCTCCTGCATCGCCTCCAGCATGGCACTCTGTGTCTTCGCACTGGACCTGTTTATCTCATCGAGTAGTACAAAGTTCGAATAAACCGGACCTATCTTATCCTCAAATGTATTGGTCGCCATGTTGTACATCTGGGTTCCAATTATGTCGCTCGGTATAAGATCCGGTGTACACTGGATCCTTGAAAATGATCCATTAACCGCCTCTGTCATAACCCTGGCAGCAGTGGTCTTGGCAAGTCCTGGAACGGATTCCAGAAGCACATGACCGTTTGTCATCATTGCAACCAGAAGTGAATATCCCAGATAAGGCTGTCCCACAACCTTACTGTTATAGTAACTCAGCAAATTGTTGATTATCTCCGAAGCCTTCTGGACTTCTTCATTTGTTATCTCTCTGTTATCCTGCATAACTACTCTCTTTCCTTTATTTATTATGATGTCTGTCTCCCCGGCATCTATGGTATATAGAATATACCTTTACATGTGATTGCTCAAGTTAACAAATATAAAGTGCCCATGCTATATTTTGTCCATATAAACAAAAAAGTGACCAGGGGGTACCTGGTCACCATAATGAGGGGAGAGAGGATTCAAATAAATGAAAACTCTACTCTCACATATTAACTTATGTTCCATCATAAGTCAACTATTTTTTTCGTTAAATATACCTTTTATTTACAATTTGATCTGCCTACTCCGCATCCGCTACTCTAGTATCCGCATTCACATAACTTGCAGGATTCCTGCGCTTGATGACCCTGAGTACAAATATCAGAAGAACCATCATTGCTATGAATATCGGAAGCATGATAAACCACTTAACATGCAGATGGTATGTAAGCGGTCCAACTATAGCATATGACACGAATGACATGATAGCCGCTGTTATCGCATATGGAAGCTGTGTTGCCACATGATTTACATGGTTACACTGCGCTCCTGCTGATGCCATGATAGTGGTATCTGATATAGGTGAGCAGTGATCTCCACACACAGCTCCAGCCATACATGCTGATATCGCTATGATCATAAGCTCATTATTCTTACCCTCAAATACTGCACACACAATAGGGATAAGTATTCCAAATGTTCCCCATGATGTTCCTGTTGCAAACGCCATGAGACATCCAACTATAAATATAACCGCAGGAAGGAAACTAAACAGACTTCCCGATGCAGATGTCATTGCTGTCTGTACAAAATCCTTTGCACCCATCATATCGGTAGTTCCCTTGAGCGTCCATGCGAATGTAAGGATCAGTATAGCCGGTACCATTGCCTTAAAGCCCTCTGGTATAGCCTCCATACATTTACCAAAATCCAGGACTCCTCTTATCACATACAGAAGAATTGTAATAAGCAGTCCGAACAAGCTTCCAATTGCAAGTCCAACAGATGCATCACTGTTTGAGAATGCCTCTACAAAGCTTACACCGCTGAAGAATCCACCTGTGTAGATCATTCCTATAATGCAGCAGATAACAAGACATATGATAGGTATTATAAGATCAACTACCTTGCCGTTGCTGTTGACCACATCAGTCTCCTCTGCTGTGACAGTCTTCTTGCCATCTCCCATTGAGAGAAGATCTCCCTTCAGGGCATTGAGCTCATGCTTCTCCATGGAACCAAACTCAACCTTCATAACGATCATTGCGATCATCATCGCAAGTGTGAGGAATGAATAATAGTTATATGGTATGGCTTTTATAAACAGACCAAAGCCATCCTCACCCTTTACAAATCCACTGACGGCTGCAGCCCATGATGATACAGGGGCTATGATACATATAGGTGCCGCTGTTGCATCTATAACATATGCAAACTTCGCCCTTGATATCCTGTGTTTATCAGTTACAGGCTTCATAACGCTACCGACTGTGAGGCAGTTAAAATAGTCATCGATAAATATCAGAACTCCCAGAAGAACTGTGCAGAGCTGCGCGCCCTGTCTGGTCTTGATATGGGTAGCTGCCCAGTCACCAAATGCCTTGGATCCACCTGCCTTGTTCATAAGTGCAACTATGGTTCCAAGAATGACAAGGAATATCAGTATACCTACATTATATGAATCTGAAAGCTGTGCGATCAGTCCATCCTGCAGTACATTCGATATACTGCCCGTAAAACTGAATCCGGAGGCAAACACACTTCCTATTACAATTCCTATAAACAGTGAACTGTAAACCTCCTTCGTTATAAGTGCCAGCGTGATAGCGACAACCGATGGTACAAGTGCCCAGAATGTCGCATATGTCGATGGCGATGGAATCTTATCTACATATATAGACAGAATTCCGAGAACCGCAATAATGAGAATTACCACGGCGATGGCAATAAGATTTTTCTTGCTACTCTTCATCTTGATCCTCCCTGATCTTTTTTCGTATGCATATTATCTGTGATAATTCATCTGTGGAATAATGTATTATCACGTCATATAAGTAAAGTTATATCACATAAGCATGCCATTTGAATAGTGCAAATGTCTGATTTATTCCTTTTCAGTCAAAAACAGTCAAAATTTATTATGAATATGTGAATATGACGGAAAACAATCAAATGCTATTGCATAAATAACATTTATGTCATATTATCAGTTTGTAAGCAAGAGATACAAGAACAGCAGAAACATCTTCAGCTTACACTGGAATTTGACAATTTACTATTTTTTGTTTTTACTCCCTTTTTTCGTAGTCAGAAATGACTACACCCCCAATCCCTTAATTGACGCAGCCGTCAAGCGGCTGCGTCCCTCCCTTAAAGGTGAGTAACCAAAGGTTATGATATATTCAATATCAGCTCACAAAAAATCTTATATAAATAAAAAGAGCAGAAGCATGATCGCCTAATCGTGATTCTGCTCTTTTATTATTATATATCTCTTCTGCATTGCGCAACTTGCCTGTGTGCAACTTGCGCAATATCGTTGCGTTATGTTACATCAGATGATTTTTTACGATTATACATGCAAAAGTAGTCAAAAACAGTCAAAATCGCCAACAAATATGGCATTATAACCTAAATGAGCCAAATGCTATTGCAATCCTGATCCATTTATCATATTATCAACTTGTAAGCAAGAGATACAGAAAGACAACAGAAAGCGTTGACAGCTTACACTGAAATTTGACAATTTACTATTTTTTGTTATTTACTCCCTTTTTTGTAGTCAGAAATGACTACCCCCCCCAATCCCTTAATTGGCGCAGCCGTCAAGCGGCTGCGCTCCTCCCTTAAAGAGAGTAAAGCTAATATATGAGTTATACTCAATCGGCTCACAAAAAACTTTATATAAAAAAAGAAGCAGAATCATAATCGCCTAATCATGATCCTGCTTCTTTTTTATTCTTCAATAAATCCCTTGAAGTTCTTCTCCACCAATTTTCTGGGCACCATGACCTGATGATCACAGCCAGTACATCTGAGTCTGAAATCCATTCCTACTCTGAGTATCTCCCAGGAATTCGTTCCACAAGGATGCGCCTTCTTCATCTTTATAACCTGTCCAACCTCAAATACCATTCTGATATCTCCTCCTTCGGAATCCTATAAATATACATACTGTACGTTTTGGAGGGCTTTGCCCGCATAAACAAATAAAAGCTGAAACTCATAAAAGTTTCAGCTTTTCATCTAGTGCCCAAAGCTGGAATCGAACCAGCGACACGAGGATTTTCAGTCCTCTGCTCTACCAACTGAGCTATCTGGGCTTACATAAAAATAGCGGGGACAGGATTTGAACCTATGACCTTCGGGTTATGAGCCCGACGAGCTTCCAGACTGCTCCACCCCGCGGCAAAAAAATAAAATGGGCGGAGATGGATTCGAACCATCGAAGCATTACGCAGCAGATTTACAGTCTGTCCCCTTTGGCCACTCGGGAATCCACCCATTTATTGCTTTTGGCAACTTCTTGCTTTAAGCAAAAAGCCGATGATCGGACTCGAACCGATAACCTGCTGATTACAAATCAGCTGCTCTGCCAATTGAGCCACATCGGCATATTTAATTGTCAAATGACCCCAACGGGATTTGAACCCGTGTTACCGCCGTGAAAGGGCGATGTCTTAACCGCTTGACCATGGGGCCAGGTTTTCAAAAGCAGCTCCCCGAGTAGGGCTCGAACCTACAACCCCTCGGTTAACAGCCGAGTGCTCTACCATTGAGCTATCGAGGAATATCACCTGGTAAACCACGGCGTCTTTGTCAATGTTAACACATTTGACTTGAAAATGCAAGTGTTTTTTATATTTTTTTAACTTGTACCTTCAGAATTTCACACAGAAAGAGGTATCTTCTAAA
>NZ_QTXH01000011.1:0-82841 GCF_003461545.1 Coprococcus sp. AF16-22 | reverse complement strand
AGTCAGAATTCCGTAGAGGAATTCATAGGTTAAAGCGAAATCAGAGTAGTGCAGTCTTTTTGAACTCATAGTAATTCACTCCTAAAGGTTATTCAGAGTGAATTCAACCGGAATCAATCACAGTTAGAGCAAACGGCTCCAACTACAAATACAGCTGATTCGGAGAGATACTCACTCCTGAAGTGATTATCTAATGAAATGTTGGTGGCGACAAACCGTGCGATTATACATCGCTTACGTTTTCTGGAATTGTATCTGGAAATATTGAATATAATAATGGTATCCAAGAAAAAACAATAAAAGAATAGTTTTTGGAATGAAATCCAATAACTATTGAAAATAAACAAGTTTTTGGATATAATGAATACAGCAAATAAAAAATAAATTAGTCATCGAAAATAGATTCATAAGAAAGAAGGTAAATCCTCTCCTCATCATAGGACTCGGATTTTGTTTCGCAAAACAGGAGGATTATATGAATAAGATAATACTTAGAGACGAGTATCTTCAAACTTTGAAGGAATTTAAAGATAAAGACATTATAAAGATTGTAACAGGTATCAGACGATGTGGCAAATCCACGCTTATGCAGATATTTCAGGGCTATCTGAAAGAATCTGGGGTACAAGCAGACCATATCATTGCTATTAATTTTGAAGACTATGATTATGAAGATTTGAAGCAGCCAAGAGAATTATATAAATACATCAAGGATAGGCTTGTAGATGATGATATGCACTATGTGTTCTTTGATGAAATACAGAATGTGGAAGATTTTCCAAAGGTTGTGGACAGTTTGAATTTAAAGCCAAATGTAGATTTGTATCTGACAGGCTCGAATGCCTATATGCTATCTTCTGAGATTGCAACATTTCTTTCCGGAAGATATGTGGAGGTCAAGATGTTGCCCCTTTCCTTTAAAGAATATGTGAAGGCAACGGGAGATGAAAAAGAACTTTCGCTAAAGTATCAGAAATATTTGAAATTCAGTTCATTTCCATATGCTATGATGTTGGATGAGAAGGAAGAAGTAATTAATCAGTATCTTGAGAGTATCTATAGCACTGTGATGTTAAAGGACATTATTTCAAGAAAGAAGATTACCGATGTGATGATGCTTGAAAGTGTGATACGATTTATGTTTGATAATATTGGTAATCTTACATCGACAAAGAAAATCAGTGACACTATGACATCTGACGGAAGAAAAGTGGATGTAAAAACTGTTGAGAAATACATTACAGCGCTGGAAGAATCATTTGTAGTTTATCAGGCAAAACGATACGATGTGAAGGGTAAGAATTATTTGAAAACTCTTGATAAATATTATGTGGTTGACATTGGACTTCGTTATATGTTACTTGGTTCTAGAAATGCAGACACTGGTCATATTCTGGAAAATATAATCTATCTTGAGCTTATTAGACGAGGATATAAGGTCTATGTCGGCAAGGTGGAATCAGAGGAAGTGGATTTTGTTGCCATGAACAGTAAGGGAATTATTTACTATCAGGTGGCTGCTACGGTCAGAGAGGAATCAACACTTTTAAGAGAGCTAAGACCATTGCAGAAAATTACAGACCATTATCCAAAGTATATCATAACACTGGATGAAGACCCTGATGCTGATTACGATGGTATCAGGAGAATTAATGCGCTGCAGTTCTTACTTGGTGAGGAATAAGATTGAGGGATGAAATACCAAAATCCCACCCAATTTCATAGTAAAGACCTGAATCCGTGAAGTTGATTTGTTTTCGAATTTAGGAAGTGATATAAAACGAGAAGATTATGTCCATATTGTTGATGAATATTGGGTAGATTAGCGAAAAGAGTATGAAAAATGGATGTGCGTGTTAATAAAAATGATAAAATGGTGGAATGGGATGTGGGAGGCAAAACCATCTCGATTTATAACGAATATACCTTATATGCATTTAAGCATGGAAAAGGTATGCTAATGATTAAGGAAAAATATGAAACATCAGATAGTGGATTTAGTGCATATAATGAAGAGGGAAATTTAGTATTTTCGTATAGGAGTTTAGGAAATCATCTTAATTATAGGAATAAGGATATTTCTGTAATCAATGGTGCAATAATATCAGCTGATTATGAAGAAGAGAAAAGAAAATTAATAATTATAAAGGAGTTTAATGAAATAAGGTCACTTTTAATATATGATGATAATGCAGACTTTTTATCAGAGATAAATTGTCCAAAAGGTTATATATTTGTTTCGTTGAAAAATTGTGCTGGTCATATCATGGTAGTAGCACAAGGAATAAATGATTTGACTAGGGATTCATTTGGAAGAAACGATTGGAATTTTGAAATTAATTTTGAAAATTTTTACGTTGAAAGAAAATCTATCACACAGTAATTGATTAGAAAATGGTACCAGAAGGCAAAACTTCATATTAAGTTCCAATTGACCGATATAAACGCACTTTTTGTAACAAGAAAATTTGTTATGAAAGACTAACTGTCTTTACCAAAAACTTTCGACTTGCCCTTACGAAGTAATAGGCAATAGCGAAAGTTTTTATAAAGACAGTTCCATAGCAAAATTTTGGGGATGGGTGCACTTAAGGACAGTCAAAATCAAAACCTCATATTTAGTTCCCAAATGCTGAAATCAACAAAAAATGCGACATTATTATTGATGATTATGAAGAAGAGGTTCTTGAATTAGATAAAATACCAATGGCATTAGAGGTAGTAAATCAGTTTATAAAGAGTAACTCAAATAAAGAACTTGGTAAATTGAAAACAATGTTGGATTGTGTTATAGGCGAAAACATAATGCCTGAGTACATAGATTAATGCGATATACTGTATTGTTGAGCAAATAGGCATGCAATAAATCACATAGTGAGTTATAATGAAATCAACAGGCTGATACATATTATAAGAGGAGGACAAATTCAAACTATGGGAGAACAAAAGAAGAAGTTGTTACACCGGATAATGGCTCTGGCGATCGCAGTTGCAGTTGGATTGTCAGTGATCGTGCCGGGAGGAACAAGTGCTGAAGCGGCGACAATACCTGCGGATGTGACAAAACCATCTGCCAATTGCGTGTTTATAGCAATGAAGGGCAAGTATGTGTCGGAGGCTTCGGCTGCAGTGAAGAGGATCAATCAGATCCGTTATGAAGCATGTAAGCAGGGCGTTAAGATTGATGGACGGAAATTGACGCTTGACGACTATGTGCCGATCAAGTGGTCGGCAGGACTTGAGAAGATAGCAAGGATCAGAGCTGCGGAGGCGAGTGTTACAATGTATCACTCAAGACTCAACGGAAAGTCTGTATTTGATTTCAAATATCCGGGAAATGGCTGGCCGACTTCCGAGGTGCTTGCGTGGAACTGGTCAGAGAGCATGCTCATGGGTATTGAGCAGTGGTACAGCGAGAAGGATGCCTATGTGAAGGGAACTCCTAGAGCGGTGACCGGACATTACACATCCATGATAAATCCAGCAAACAGGTATGTGGGTGTTGGTACATTTATAAATAAGAATGCATCTTATCCGAACACGACTGCAGCCCAGTTCATGGGAAGCGGCAGTCAGGCTGAGACTATGGCTAAGTCCACTGGTGAGAGCGATGTTACGGTGGAGGTGCAGAAGGACAATATCACATCGGTTAAGATGACCGGAAATAAGAACGTGCAGGAGGGACAGAAGATAACCCTCACACTCAAGGCAGTCCTTGGACAGTATGGAAGTACATCGTATAAGGTGCTTGCGGGAGCTAAGTGGAAAACATCGAATTCCGCTATTGCAAGGGTGTCATCTACAGGAGTGGTAACAGGTCTCAGAAAGGGAACTGTGAAGATCACAGCCACTGTTGGATCACGTTCGGCATCATATACTGTAACAGTAACAGGAAAATGCGCGCATGTATATTCCGGCAAGGTAGTAAAAACAGCAACTACCAGAAGCGATGGCAAGGTGTTACATACATGCAGAAAATGCGGTCAGAAGAAGTATATCGTTGTCAAGAAGATAAAGAGTGTTACATTATCACAGACGAGATATAAGTATGATGGTAAGACAAAGACACCTAAGGTGACTGTGAAGGACAGCGATGGTAAGATAATATCATCAAAATACTACAAGGTGACATACCCTAAGGCGAGAAAGAAAGCCGGAACATATACGGTGAAGATAAAGTTTTCCGGAAGGTATAAGGGTACAGTTTCAAAGAAGTACAGAATAGTAAAATAAAAAAATACCGTTGTTCATAAAAAATATGGACAACGGTATTTTTAATCTGAAAGAAATTATTTCTTCTCAGGCTCTGGAGTATAGTCAAGTATGGATGAAATAGCCTTGTGAACCTTTGTATACTCAGTTATAAGAATATGCATACGCTGGAATCCAGGCTGCTCCAGATGATAATATACTCTGGTCATTCTCTTTCCAACCTGCTCTTTGTGATCGGAGATGAAACCGTATTCAATCAATTTGTACAGTGCAGGATAGAGAGAACCGATAGGAATCTTTATCACGCCGTCTGACAGTGAGTCCATGAGCTGTGACAGCTCGTAGCCGTAATAATCTTTCTGGCTGAGCAGATAGAGTACGAGCAGTTCCACGGAACCTCTGATGAAGTTCGGCTTTGCAACGACTCTTGCATGTACAGCCTCAACTGCTGCTTCCTTTGCGGTATCATTACTTTGATCCTGAACCATAATACTGTTGGAATATATGCTGTTTAATACGTTTTCCATTAAAACCACCTCATACAAAAAAATAGTTACACTTTGTATTGATTGTAATTGCAAAATCATTTAATTGCAACCTTTCTTTTCATTAAAATGAAAATAAGTTGCGTATTTTTGCAATTTTTGCTTATTTGAGAGAGATTTTTGACTGTAACTGCCTGGATAATGCCAATAGACGGCTGGCAGCATCCTTTGGATCGTCAGCTTTCATTATGGCGGACACCACACAGATGCCGGCGATAGGTATGCCCGAGAGGACATCCAGGTTGGTCGGATTGAGTCCTCCGATGGCATTTACCGGGATGGGAACTGCCTTGCAAATGTCTCTCAGTGTATCCGTGGATGTGAGCACTGTCTTGACCTTGGTGGTGGTTGGGTAGATGGCTCCAACTCCCAGATAATCAGCTCCCTGTTCATACGCCTCCACGGCCTGAGGAACAGTCTTGGTGGTTGCGCCCACGATGCGGTCAGTCCCCATGAGTTTTCTGGCTATGGAGACTGGCATGTCTGTCTGCCCCACATGGACACCCTCGGCATCGGTCGCCAGCGCCACATCTACCCGGTCATCTATGATGAGTGGCACGTTGTAGCGGCGCGCAATTGAGTGCACCTTGTCCGCAAGATGTATGTACTCACGGGTAGTTCTTTCCTTTTCTCTAAGCTGCATGAGTGTCGCACCACCATCGAGGGCACGCTCCACTCTATATAAGAATTCTTCCTCGGACAGACCTGTGCTGTCGGTTATAAAATATAAAGTAGGATCAAATGTATACATTTCAAACTTCTTTCTCCGTCGGCAGACGACGGTATGCTGTATAGTTCAGATCGTTTTGATCTGATAGTTGTTGTTACACATACAGATAGTCATTGAGTACGGGCTGCAGCCCCTCGCCCTCTATGTCTGAATACATATGCTCAAGACTTCTGTTGTCGTTGATCTCGAACTGCTCGTCGCCCTGCTCACTGCAGGAAGTCTTGCCGCTGTATTTGCTTTCGTGATCGCCGATTCCGGTTGACACGCCCGCCGATACCTTGGTCGCTGCGATCTTTACTATGCCGTTCCTGAAGTCTGCACTCTCCCTTGAAGATACCGTTATTCCGGCAAATGGCAGGAATATCCTGTATGCGCACAGTATCTGGCAGAGCTGCTTCTCGTGTACGTCCAGAGGATTGATCTGATCGTTGTTGATGATCGGTCTCAGTCTTGGACAGGAGAGTGACATCTCTGCGTGGGGGTATTTTCTTTGGAGAAAATACGCGTGAAGGGCTGTTGCCAGCGCATCCTTGCGGAAGTCGGAGAGCCCTAACAGTGCTGAGAATGCAACACCCCGCATTCCGCCCATGAGGGCGCGCTCCTGCGAGTCGAAACGGTATGGCCATACTCTCTTGTGACCCATCAGGTGAAGAGTCTCGTATTTGTCTGCATCGTAGGTCTCCTGGAACACTGTCACATAGTCCGCACCGCACTCATGGAGGTAGCGGTACTCATCGGTGTTCACCGGATATATTTCAAGGCCTACCATGCGGAAGTATTTCCTTGCAAGCTTGCATGCCTCGCCGATATACGTTACGTCACTCTGGCTGCGGCTCTCGCCGGTCAGTATAAGGATCTCTTCCATACCGCTGTCGGCGATGACCTTCATTTCCTTCTCGATCTGCTCTGCTGAGAGCTTCATTCTGTTGATGTGATTGTAGCAGTTGAAGCCGCAGTATACGCAGTAGTTCTCACAGTAGTTGGCTATGTAGAGCGGCGTGAACATGTAGACCGTGTTGCCGAAGTGCCTGCTTGTCTCGCGGCTTGCGCGCTGCGCCATCATCTCAAGAAATGGTTCGGCGGCGGGGGAGAGCAGAGCCTTGAAGTCCTCTATGCTGCACGTCTCGTGTTCAAGGGCAGCCATGACGTCTCTGCCTGTGTAACTGCTGTAGTCGTAGCTGTTCATGTGCTCCATGACCTTGCTACGGATGTCAGATTCAATAACCTCCATGCCCGGAAGGTATTCCATATGGCTTTTCCTTGACGATGGATCTGTCTCCAGACGGTGCTTGATCTCCAGCGCTTCCGGCGAAAGATATTCCGAGTCTATCAGAAAGTGGTTTTCCATCTGAGTGCACCCCCTTAGTCATGCAGGAATCCGGTCAGTGGATCTGAAGCGGATGCCCCTCTGGTGAGAACTCTTCCAAGACCTGCCAGATAAGCCTTTCGGCCTGAATTTATCGCGTCCTTGAATGCCGATGCCATGAGTGGCAGATTTCCGGCTGTGGCGAGGGCAGTGTTGGCCATGATGGCGGCAGCGCCCATCTCCATGGCTTCACATGCCTGGGATGGCCTTCCGATACCGGCGTCAACTATGATCGGAAGCTCGATCTCGTCGATGAGGATCTGGATGAAGTCTTTGGTAGCCAGTCCTTTGTTGGAACCTATAGGTGATGCCAGTGGCATGACCGCTGCGGCTCCTGCATTTACCAGATCACGGGCGGCATTCAGGTCCGGGTACATGTAAGGCAGTACCACAAATCCTTCATTTGCCAGTGCCTCGGTTGCCTTTATCGTTTCCTGGTTGTCGGGAAGGAGATATTTGCTGTCGCGCATGATCTCCACCTTGACGAAGTCTCCACAGCCCAGAGCCCTTGCAAGCCTTGCTATGCGCACGGCCTCCTCGGCGTTCCTCGCGCCGCTTGTATTTGGCAGGAGAGTAACTCCCTCTGGGATGAAATCGAGAATATTTTCCTCTTCCTTTGTATTTGCACGGCGGACGGCCAGAGTGATGATCTCTGCTCCTGCGTCTTTTATAGCTGATTCGATCAGCTTCATGGAATACTTTCCTGAACCCAGAATAAATCTTGAATTGAATTCATGTCCTCCGATTATCAGCTTGTCTTCTTTCATTATAATGCTCCTCCTCCCATGAAACTCACGACCTCCACACAGTCGCCGTCGTTAAATGTAATGTCTGCGTATGTCTCTCTTGGTATGATCTCCTCGTTGATCTCAACAACTATGCGCACCGGTTTGTAGCCGGATTCTTCAAGAAATGCCGCCAGATTCTGCCCGGCAACGTCGAGATCTTTTCCGTTCACTGTTACCATAGCCCTTTCCTCCAAAGTCTTTTATCTGCACAAAAAAAGAGTTACCGATCTGGTAACTCCAATAAAGTCTGCACTTTAACAAACGTCTGCTATCAGGCTTCCCTACGTTGGCATTATCCAAATCAGGTTTCCGGTCGAAGGTCACACCTTCCTCTCAGCCTGTACTACAAGCTCCCGCGTCCTCTTTTTGTTGTCAGATAATAATATACGACCTGAAAACCCGGAATGCAAGAGTAATCTATCAGGCAAATATGTCATTTGACCGCAAATATTCGAAGTTCTCTCAAAAATATACGGAAAATGTACTGCGATTGATGGCTTTTCCTTGACACAGCCCACATATGTATGTACAATTTAGTTGTTTGGCGCGCTAAAGTGTCATACAAAATCAGCAGGTTGCACAAATGCTGATTTGAGTTATCTTATGGAGGACAGTGAAGTTATGAGACAGAAGAAGATTCATTACATCTATAATAAAGAGATGGAGTGTATGGATCCTGAGGAGAGAAGAAAGCTTCAGGGGGAGAGACTTAGAAAGACAGTAGAACTTGAATATGCAAATGTACCGGCATACAGAGCCAGAATGGACGAGGCGGGAGTAAAGCCGGAGGATATAAACAGCATAGACGATATCGTCAAGCTGCCATTTATGCAGAAGACAGATCTCAGGGATAACTTCCCATTTGGACTGTTTGCAGCAGACAGGAAGGACATCATCAGAATCCAGGGTTCATCAGGAACCACAGGTAAGCCTGTTGTAGCTGGCTACACCCAGAACGATATAGATGTGTGGACGGAGATGGTAGCCAGAGCTATCAAGTGCGCTGGTGGCGGAGAGGATGATGTCATCCAGATAGCTTATGGTTATGGATTGTTCACAGGTGGACTTGGAGCACATCAGGGCGCGACTAAGGTTGGTGCCATGGTAGTTCCGATGTCATCAGGCAACACACAGAGACAGATCATGATGATGAAAGAGCTCGGCGCAACCATGCTTTGCTGTACACCTTCATATGCTACATACCTCGCAGAGACCATCAGGGAGATGGGCATCGATCCATCAGAACTGAAGATCAAGTCAGGCTACTTCGGAGCAGAACCTTGGACAGAGGAGATGAGACAGCACCTTGAGGAGCTTCTTGACTTCGATGCATTTGATATATATGGACTAACAGAGATCGGTGGACCTGGTGTTGCATTTGAGTGCTTTGAGAAGAACGGAATGCACATCAACGAGGATCATGTTCTTGCAGAGATCATTGATCCGGTCACAGAGGAGCCGCTTCCAGACGGAGTTCCTGGAGAGCTTGTGTTTACAACCCTTACCAAGACAGGTACACCTATGATCAGATACAGGACACACGATATATGTACACTTACACACGGCACATGTGCATGTGGAAGAACAACAGTCAAGATGAGCCGTATCACAGGCCGTACAGACGACATGCTTGTAATCCGTGGTGTAAATGTATTCCCTAGTCAGATAGAGTCAGTCCTTCTCGGCGTGGAGGAGGCTTCAGCTCATTATATGATCGTGGTTGATCGTGTGAATTCACAGGATAAGCTGACAGTTCAGGTAGAGCTCAAGGAAGATGTGGATATGGGCGATGCTGCAAAGCTTGCGGCTATTGCATCCCGCATCAAGACAGATATCAAGCAGACACTGCTTATCAGCGCAAAGGTTGAACTGGTTCCACCTAAGACTATTCCACGTTCAGAGGGCAAGGCAAAGAGGATCACAGATAACAGACATATCGGATTCTAATCGGTAAGATTGAGTAGTCAGACGAATCACAGGACTGAAATGTTTGAGAGTGGAAGACTATAGAGAGAATAAAACAGCCGGCTTAATGGCGAGCTTTCCGGGATCGAGACCGGGCATGCCGCTGTGAGCCGGCTGTTTTATCAGGCGGTGATCAGGCAGGAGTCAGGCGGGAATCAGGCAGGGATCAGGCAGTGATCTTGGGAGGCTTGCGCCGGCAGACATCAGCTGTGAGGCCTGCCGCCGGAAAACTGGCAAAACAGATAAAATCGCCAAATGCTGAAAAACCTTGCATTTTGGTATATTTCCGTGTAGAATTTGCTTTGTTATGTGCGCTGACAGTGAGATACTGCACTGCAGTGGTAAAGTTGGTGCGGAGCAGATAAATTATAATTATTATGGAAGGTGGATTAACTAATGAATGTTTACGAGATGATTGCGTTTATAGCGTATTTTGTCCTGGTAATCGGTGTAGGAATTTATTTCTTCTTCAAATCCAAGGGGAATGCCGGAGAGAAGGATTATTTTCTTGGAGGAAGAGATATGAATGGTCTGGTGGCTGCACTCAGCGCCGGAGCATCTGATATGAGTGCGTGGGTTCTCATGGGACTGCCCGGAGCATTCTATGCGACAGGACTCAGCAACATGTGGATATCAGTTGGTCTGTTCATCGGAACAGCATGTGCTTGGATATTCATAGCACCGAGACTCAGAAGATTCTCGATAGCGTACAACGATTCGATCACTATACCTCAGTATCTGACAAATCGTTTTCAGTCAGACAATAAGCTGCTTCTCATAATATGTGCAGTTATATTTGTGGTTGCATATTGTATATACGCAGCGTCAAGTATATCGGCCTGCGGTACTCTGTTCAACACAGTTATGGGAATCGACAGGAATACAGCCATGATCGGCGCTGCAGTCATCATCATCGTATACACATTCCTTGGTGGTTTTAATGCAGTGTGCTGGACTGATTTCTTCCAGGGACTTCTGATGCTTGCAGCTCTCATGATCGCACCTATCATTGCGGTCATCACCATGCAGGGTGCTGGATTTATAGCACCTGATGTTGTCATTCCAGACAATTATTACAATGCCCTTATAAGCGGTTCATTTGACAAGACCAGTGTGATCAATATCATATCAGGACTTGCATGGGGACTTGGATATATGGGTATGCCACATATTCTTATAAGATACATTTCGATCAAGTCAGAGAAGGAGATGAAGAAGTCCAGAATAGTCGGTACTTGCTGGACGGGAATCATCCTCATTATGGCATCCGTAGTTGGTATGGTCGGTCTTCAGTATCTTGGCGGTGGACTTACAGACAACTCACAGGTATTCATCAGACTTGTAAGAGGAGTGTTCCCTGCGCTTGTAGCTGGTATACTTCTCTCAGCTATCCTTGCAGCGTCCATGAGTACAGCTGATTCACAGCTCCTTGCTTCATCATCAGCATTTGCATCAGATGTGTACAAGCCTATATTCAGAAAGAAAGCATCTGACAATGAGATGCTCTGGGCAGGAAGAATTGTGGTCATCATCATCTCAGTTGTGGCACTTGCCATAGCGATGAATCCAGACTGTGAGGGTATCATGGCACTCGTGTCAAATGCATGGGGCGCATTCGGATCGGCATTTGGACCGGTCATCGTTCTGTCACTGTACTGGAAGCGATTGAATTACAATGGAGCACTTGCTTCTATCATAGTCGGATTTGCTGTTGACATGCTCTGGTACAAGTTCCTTGCAACACCAACAGGACTTTATGAGATCGTTCCTGGATTTGCGGCAGCGTTCATTACAGCTATCGTCGTATCACTTCTCACAAAGAAGCCTGACGACAAGGTTGTTGAGATATTCGAGAAGGCAAAGCTTCCTACGGAGTAATTTGCAGTGTAGAGTTATAAAGCTGGGATCTTTTGGTGGCGGATGAGTTCGTCTGCACACAAAATTATCTCTAAATCAAAATAAAAGGCTGAAAAGATACAAAATCTGAAGAAATTGTATCTTTTCAGCCTTTTTTGCTAAATAAGAGATAATTTTGTGCGCAAAAAAAGAACCACCTGAATTGCTAGGCGGTTCTTTTTTAAACAACAACTTAAACAACTAAGAGTAAATTACTTTCTCTTGAACAACTGAGTTCAGTATATACACAAAATATGAACAGAATATGTACAGAAAAAAAACGTTTTGCAAAATAAAATCTTTAAAATTTAAAGATTTTATGACACATTTTTCAAAGTGCACAAAAAGAAAATGGCCATTTGTGCGGTATGCACAGAGCCTTGTAAAAACATGTAAATCCCGCATAAATATGTAAATAACAGGTAAAGGAGTAAGTATTTCAACTGGTAAAACAGCCTCTTTTTAATTATGATAGGAGATAGGGCGATTATAAGTGTGTGTATGTTTGCCATAACGGGTGGTATATTCGTGTATGCTTACCATCAACCAGTTCCTGCCGAAGTACTGCAGTGTGCTTCTGCGCGATGATTACAGGGAATACGTTCCGGAGATAATCATAGAGGGACACACGGATACGAATGGTTCCTACATACACAATCTTGAACTTTCACAGCAGCGAGCGTTCTCAGTGGCAAAGTACTGTCTGACGGAGAGCAACGGCATCATAAGCAGTGGACATGGCAGCGTCGAGACGCGTGGAGATCAAGTTCAGGCTTCAGGACGAAGAGATGATAGATGAGATGATGGACATTCTCAAGGACAAATAGATATATAAGAGGAGAGCAATGGCGGTAAACAAGACAAAATTCAAAAAGCAAATATTTGACATAATACAGATAGGGGACAAAAGCAATCTGGCGAGCAGGGCATTTGACATATTCATAGTGGGTGTCATATTGTCGAACATATCGGTGATGTTCCTGCAGACCTACGATCAGCTTGAACCATATTATGGGCTGCTGAGTGTTATCGAGTGGGTGACTACAGGCATATTCTGTGTTGAGTACATTCTCCGCATATGGACGGCGGATTTCCTGTATCCCACATGCACCAGAGGAAAGGCTATAGGAAAGTTCCTCATATCATATGACGGAGTTGTGGATCTGCTCACGATCATACCAGTGTTCTTTCTGTCTGGCTTCGTGGCGTTCAGGATGCTCAGGGTGATCCGTATATTCCATCTTTTCAGGATCAATTCAAAGTACGACAGCTTCAATGTCATCAAGATGGTCCTGCTGAGAAAGAGCAGACAGATCATATCGTCCATGTTCATCATATTTATACTGATGATGGCGAGCAGCCTGTGTATGTACAGCACTGAGCATGCCGCACAGCCGGGAGTGTTCAGCAACGCCTTCAGCGGCATATGGTGGGCGGTATCGACAGTCCTTACCGTGGGGTATGGAGACATTTACCCGATCACGCTGCTGGGCAAATGCATGGCGATAGTCATAGCATTTATGGGAGTTCTGCTGGTAGCGATACCTACAGGTATCATAAGCGCCGGATTTGTAGAGCAGTATCAGAACAATGCCAACGAGGAGTCCAAAGTTGTTGATGTGGACGAGATTGGAGAATTGCTCGTAGATGATGTGAGCAAGTTTTGCGGCAGGACCATACTCCAGGCTACGGAGGAGTATGGTGTGAATATATATATGGTACTCAGGGATAATATGTCTATACTGCCGACAGGTGATCTGAAGATACAGACAGGTGATATTCTGATAGTGAAGTCAAAATTCCTTGAGAAGAGACGTGGAAGCTCATTGTCTTAGGTTATGCAAGTAATAAATATAAAATTCAGATTATAATTGAGAAGTTTCTGTAAACTACAAAAAAAACTCAATAATCATATTGATTTATTTTGACTAATTGGGTATACTTTCAACTGAATATGAGAGTAAATGTTCATATTTATTTTCAGATTATTGAGTGCGGTATAACCGCGGTGTCAGCAGGACACGGCGGAATGCCCCTATCAATGAAATACATTTAAAGAAAAGGAGTTAAGAAAAATGGCAACAGTTGATTTAACTAAGTATGGCATTACAGGCACAACAGAGATCGTACACAATCCTTCATATGAATTGTTATTCGAGGAAGAGACAAAGGCTGACCTTCAGGGATACGAGAAGGGACAGGTTAGTGAGCTCGGCGCAGTTAACGTTATGACTGGTATTTATACAGGCCGTTCACCTAAAGATAAGTATATCGTAGTAGATGAGAACTCAAAGGACACTGTATGGTGGACATCAGATGAGTACAAGAACGATAACCATCCAATGACAGAGGAGACATGGGCGTCAGTTAAGGATCTTGCAAAGAAGGAGCTCTCAAACAAGAGACTTTTCGTAGTTGATGCATTCTGCGGAGCAAATGCTGATACTCGTATGGCTATCCGTTTCATCGTTGAGGTTGCTTGGCAGGCTCATTTCGTAACAAACATGTTCATCAAGCCAACTGAGGAAGAGCTTAAGAACTTCGAGCCAGATTTCGTAGTGTACAATGCTTCAAAGGCTAAGGTTGAGAACTACAAGGAGTTAGGACTTAACTCAGAGACATGTGTAGCATTCAACATCACAAGCCATGAGCAGGTTATAGTTAACACATGGTACGGCGGAGAGATGAAGAAGGGTATGTTCTCAATGATGAACTACTACCTTCCACTTAAGGGAATGGCTTCAATGCACTGCTCAGCTAACACAGATATGAACGGTGAGAACACAGCTATCTTCTTCGGCCTTTCAGGAACAGGTAAGACAACACTTTCAACAGATCCAAAGCGTCTCCTCATCGGTGATGATGAGCACGGCTGGGATGACAACGGCGTATTCAACTTCGAGGGTGGATGCTATGCTAAGGTTATCGACCTTGACAAGGATTCAGAGCCAGACATCTACAACGCTATCAAGAGAAACGCTCTTCTTGAGAACGTTACACTTGATGCAAACGGCAAGATCGATTTCACTGATAAGAGCGTAACAGAGAATACTCGTGTATCTTACCCAATAGATCATATCAAGAACATTGTAAGACCTATATCATCAGCACCAGCTGCAAAGAACGTAATCTTCCTTTCAGCAGATGCGTTTGGAGTACTTCCTCCAGTATCAATCCTTACACCAGAGCAGACACAGTACTACTTCCTGTCAGGATTCACAGCAAAGCTTGCTGGTACAGAGAGAGGTATCACAGAGCCAACACCTACATTCTCAGCTTGCTTCGGTCAGGCATTCCTCGAGCTGCATCCTACAAAGTATGCAGAGGAGCTTGTTAAGAAGATGGAGAAGAGCGGTGCTAAGGCATACCTTGTTAACACAGGATGGAATGGAACAGGCAAGAGAATTTCAATCAAGGATACAAGAGGAATCATCGATGCAATCCTCAGTGGTGCTATCAATGAGGCTCCTACAAAGAAGATCCCTATGTTCGACTTCGAGGTTCCAACAGAGCTTCCTGGCGTAGATCCAGCAATCCTTGACCCACGTGACACATACGCTGATGCTTCAGAGTGGGAGACAAAGGCTAAGGATCTTGCAGCAAGATTCCAGAAGAACTTTGCTAAGTACGAGGGTAATGCAGCAGGTAAGGCATTAGTTGCAGCAGGCCCACAGCTCTAAGATATAGCTTAGGATCATATAGAAGAAAGGAACTGTCATAGTCCAGATCCTTTCGCATAGAGAAGACCGGATACATTCGTTCAGAGTGTGTCCGGTCTTTTTTGTCTGCGCCATCCATAAGTAATATTATGCTTTAACCGGCAACCAGAAATTACCTCTTGCAATACCGAACAAATGTTCGTATAATATTATGCATGAACGAGATAATTACAGGACTTACAACGAAGGAAAAACTGAATATACTGGCGGATGCGGCGAAGTATGATGTGGCGTGTACATCTAGTGGAGTGGACAGGAAGGGACAGAAGGGAGCCCTGGGCAACAGTGTATCATGTGGTATATGTCACAGCTTTGCAGCGGATGGAAGATGTATATCGCTGCTTAAGGTCCTTATGACGAACCACTGTGTATATGACTGCAAGTACTGTCTGAACCGCAGAAGCAATGATGTGCCAAGAGCGACATTTGAACCGGAGGAGCTGTGCGATCTGGTCATAGAGTTCTACAAGAGGAATTATATAGAAGGGTTGTTCCTGAGCTCTGGAGTGCTCAGGGATCCGACATACACCATGCAGAGGATGTGTGAGACTCTGTATCTTCTCAGGACGAAGTACAGGTTCAATGGATATATCCATGTGAAGACCATTCCGGGGGCATCGGATGAGCTTATAAGCATGGTGGGATATTTAGCGGACAGGATAAGTGTTAATATGGAGCTGCCGACTGAGGAGAGTCTGAAGAAGCTTGCCCCGAACAAGAGCTTTGACACCATACTTGATCCCATGGGCAAGCTGACCAGCACTATAGAATCTCACAGACTGGCGGTGGGCAAGACTGCGCGTATGGAGAGGAGCGGTATCAACAGATACCTTACTGGAAGCATATTCAACGAGAAGAATCTGCAGAAGGATCTGACTGCATACAAAGCAGAGCTGGCAGGGCAGGAAAGACATGGTGCTCTGCAGATGTCAGCAGCAGAGGCACTCACAGATGGAATGACCTCTGATAAAAGAGACATCGGTGCTGCCTCTTCGCCCCTCCCTGTCATGTTTGGAGATACAGACAGGAGACAGGCATTTGCCCCGGCGGGACAGAGCACACAGATGATAGTTGGAGCCAGCGGAGAGTCAGATTACACGCTCATACACACAGCCCAGAGACTGTATCAGCGATACGATCTGAAGCGTGTGTTCTACTCCGCGTATATACCGATCAACGAGGACTCGGCACTCCCTGCGTTGGATACGGCGGTTCCATTGCTCCGTGAGCA
This sequence comes from Coprococcus sp. AF16-22, assembly GCF_003461545.1. NCBI lineage: Bacteria > Bacillati > Bacillota > Clostridia > Lachnospirales > Lachnospiraceae > Coprococcus > Coprococcus sp. AF16-22. Next base: position 66,389 of record NZ_QTXH01000011.1, on the reverse strand, counting down.
CAGATTGTATCAGGCGGACTGGCTGCTCAGATATTATGGATTCCACGCTGAGGAGATATTGTCTGAGAACGAGCCGAACCTCGATCAGAGAATGGATCCGAAGTGCAACTGGGCAGTGAGGCATCTTGACCAGTTCCCGGTGGAGGTGCAGACGGCACCGTATGATCTGCTTCTCAGGATTCCCGGCATAGGGCCGAAGTCGGCGGGCAGGATAGTGAGAGCCCGCAGATACGGAAGTCTGGATTTCGATAATCTGAAGAAGATGGGGGTGGTGCTTAAGAGAGCACATTATTTTATAACGTGTGGCGGACGTATGATGTACAGGATCCCTATAGAGAGGGATTACATTGTCAGGGAGATGACGGATCTGAGCCGGGGAGAGAACTGGCAGGCATCACACGGCAATGAACAGTATAGACAGATGACTTTATTTGATATAGGAATGAAGGCGTGAAGGTGGAAGTTATGGACAATATGAAGGTTTTCACATGCAGAGACAGATATGACGATATGGCTACATGCATATATGAGGCGTGGAGTATGGCACTGCAGGTCGGACACGACCATGTGATGCTTATGAAGGAGCCTGTGGAACAACTGGATATGTTCGCTGACTATATACATGTCGAGCCGGATGCGGACAAGGTGCAGAAGTTTACCCGGTCTGTGAAGAAGGTATCCTGGCTGGTGTACCGCAACGTATTCAATGCACTATTGTCGCATCAGGAGGATGCACTGGACACTGTGTACAGATATCTGATACTGGCATTTGCCGAGGGCCGAAATGTGGAACATATGCTCATAAGTCCGGAGGTGATGCGTATCATGGAGCTTGGGCGGAGTGTAAGCAACGAGGCACATCTATTCAGGGAGATAGCCAGATTCACTGTTGTCCAGGGGCGGGTGTATGTATGTCATATAGAACCAAAGGACGATGTTGCGCTTCTTGTCGCCAGTCATTTTGCGGACAGGATGCCGTCAGAATACTGGCTGATAGTGGATGATGGCAGACGTTACGCCGTGGTGCATCCGGTGGATTCGGATATGTATGTGAGGCGGCTTACAGATCAGGAGATGGAGACGCTGGGCAGTGCAGAATATATGGAGGATGATTACACAGATATGTGGAGAACATTCTTCAGCGCGGTGAGCGTGGAGCAGAGAGAGAACTACAGATGCCAGAGAAGCATGTTCCCTTTGTGGTCGAGAAAGCATGCTACAGAATTTTTGGGATGATCATAGAAAAAATGCTTGAATTGGCTGGAAAAATATGATAGTATCTGAACTTGTGATGTATTAATCATATTTTCCTTGCTCACAGATGACTGTGGGCCAGAGACCATAAGGAGGTGCAATGTAATGAACAAATATGAATTAACTTTAGTTGTTAGTGCAAAGATTGATGAGGAAGCCAGAACAGCTGTAGTTGATAAGGTTAAGTCTTATATTGAGAAGGCTAACGCAACAATTACAGAAGTTAACGAGTGTGGACTCAAGAAGCTTGCTTACGAGATTCAGAAGATGGGCGAAGCATACTACTACTTCATTCAGTTTGATGCAGAGGCTGGAGTTCCAGCTCAGCTTGAGGCTAACATTCGTATTATGGAATCAGTTCTTAGATATCTTTGCGTTAGATTAGACGCCGAGTAATAGGAGGTATTCTATAATGAACAAGGTAATATTGATGGGTCGTCTCACAAGAGACCCGGAAGTTAGATATTCACAGTCAAACACAGGTGATGGCCAGATGGCTATTGCAAGATACACATTGGCTGTAGACAGAAGATTCAATAGAAATGGCGACCAGAGTGCAGACTTCATCGGCTGCGTTGCATTTGGCAGGAGTGCTGAGTTTGCAGAGAAGTACCTGAAGCAGGGAACGAAGATTGCTATAACAGGTAGAATCCAGACTGGAAGCTATACGAATAAGGATGGTAACAAGGTGTACACAACTGATGTTGTTGTTGAGGAGCAGGAGTTTGCTGAGAGCAAGGCTGCAAGCGGACAGGCATCAGGCGGTGGATATCAGCCAGCAGGAAGACCGGCACCTGGCAATGCAGGAGCTGAGGGCTTCATGAGTATACCGGAAGGTATTGAGGACGATTTACCATTCAAGTAAAATAGGAGGTAAATACAATGGCTTACAATAAGACTGATAGAGCTGACGCTCCAATGAAGAGAAGAAATATCCGTAGAAGAAAGAAAGTCTGCGAGTATTGTGCTAATAAAGAGGCTGTGATCGATTACAAGGATTCAAACGCACTCAGAAAGTATATCTCAGAGAGAGGTAAGATCCTTCCAAGAAGAATCACAGGAACATGTGCTAAGCATCAGAGAGCAATCACAATTGCTGTTAAGAGAGCTAGACAGATCGCAATATTACCATACGTTCAGGATTAATTCTTATCATTGATAAGTATATAAAGGACCCGTTGTTCAGCTATGTGCTGGATGACGGGTTTTTGTGTAAATTCATAGAATATTATTTCCTGTAGGCGTATTTTATGAGGACAGAAAGGTGGGGGATAAATGGCAGAGAATGTTGTGAGAGTAAGCGGACTCACGAAGACATTTGGAAAGAATACTGTTTTGTCCAATGTCAATATATCTCTTGAAAGGGGGAAGATATATGGCTTTATAGGACAGAACGGGGCAGGAAAGACTACCCTGATCAATCATATCAATGGTCTGTTGTTTCCTGACGAGGGAGAGATAGAATTATTTGGCGCCAGTGACAGCAAGGGGCTGGTGAATGCCAGAAAGAGGATAGGAACGGTGTGCGAACATGCCGGACTGCACGACAATTATAATGCTGGAGACAACATAAAGCTTAATATGAAGCTGAGGGGGATAAAGAACGACAAGCTCATCGAGCAGACCATAGCAAATGTTGGATTGCAGGGCGTTGGCAAGAAGAAGTTTAGGAATTATTCGATGGGAATGAAGCAGAGGCTGGCGATTGGCTGTGCCATGCTGTCAGGTCCGGATCTCCTGCTATTGGATGAGCCGATAAACGGACTTGATCCGGTTGGAATAGTTGAGATAAGAAATCTTCTCAAGCAGATAAATCAGAGATTTGGTGTGACGATACTTATATCCAGCCATATACTCACAGAGCTTCACGAGCTGGCAACGGACTACATAATGATAGACAGAGGACAGATCATAGACTGCCTCTCTGCAGCGCAGCTTGACGCGAAGTGCCACAGGAGACTGAGATTGCGCACCAATGATGTGAAGAAGGTTCTTGATATACTTGCTATGAGATACAATATAGTGAATGTGTATGTGAATGGCGATGAGATAATCGTGGACCAGCCGGTAAACTCAGACGAGCTGGCATGGGTTCTCTACAATGAGAGGGTGTTTGTCAGTGAGTACCATCTCGAGGAGGAGAGCCTTGAGAACTACTTTATTCACAGGATAGGGGGTGCTCATTATGCGTGAACTGTTGTCGGCTGAATTTTATAAGCTGTATAAGAGCCTGGGCTTCAGGGTGTGCCTGATAGTTTTCTTTGTCCAGGATATAATATATCTGATCTCGGTGGGATTGGTTGGAGATATTCTCGGAATAGAACTCACGGGGGATTTTCAGTTCCAGTATCTGCTGGGCTCGTTTTCTGGAAGCTCGGTGTCCGGCATGCTGTTTGGATTTATTGCGGCGTCGCTCATCACCAGCGATTACAAGTCCAGGGATATCCAGTGTGCGATAGCCCAGGGACACAGCAGGGCACATATAATGTTTTCGAAGATCATAGTATATATAGTGGCGATATGGATACTCTCTCTTGAGGACATACTTGTATATACCATAGGAGGATGCATTTGTGGAGGCTTTGGAAAGGCATTTACCCTGAATGTGGCGGGATATATGCTGAGATCGATAGCGTGCGAGGGATTTGTGCTTACGATGTTATATATGACATGCGTATTCCTTGCATTTGCGTTGACGTCCAAGGCAGCGTCCGTATCCGTGAATCTGCTGCTGTTTTTCCTGGTGGATCTCGGCGTGCAGATCATGCCTGTGCTGTTCCAGTCGGATGTTCTGGAGAAAATACTGGGCTATATGCCGTTCAGCTCTGTGAGGGAGATGAGTCAGGTCGATATAGACTGGAGTCACGCGGGAATATCCCTGGCAGTGGCCGCTGCGTATGGCGCGGTGATGATAGTGGCAACGTGGTTGACATTCAGGAAGAGAGATCTTCGATAGAGAATTATGACAGAATATACATTTGCTCAACCGTTCATCTGTGTTGACAAAAGTTCTGTCAAAGTTTATTATAACTCTAGCTATGAGAAAAACTCATAGGGATTTACATGCAGAGGATCAAACAATGTGTAGAAAAGGAGTATAACGATGGGAAAATACACAAAGGAAGACATACTGAAAAAGGTCAAAGAAGATGATGTTGAGTTTATAAGACTTCAGTTCACAGATATTTTTGGTGACCTTAAGAACGTAGCGATAACCTCAAGCCAGATAGAGAAGGCACTTGACAACAAGATCATGTTCGACGGTTCTTCTATAGAGGGCTTTGCGAGAATTGAGGAGTCAGATATGTATCTGTATCCTGATTATGATACATATGAGACATTCCCTTGGAGACCACAGCAGGGAAAAGTTGCAAGACTTATATGTGATGTATATAAGCCTGATGGAACACCATTTGAGGGCGATCCAAGATATGTACTTAAGAGAGCTCTGGCTGAGGCAAAAGAGATGGGTTACACTATGAATGTAGGTCCTGAGTGTGAGTTCTTCCTCTTCCAGACAGATGAGAACGGAATGCCTACAACTAACACATACGAGAGAGCAAGCTATTTTGATCTCGGACCACTGGATTTCGGTGAGAATGCGAGAAGAGATATGGTTCTTACTCTTGAGCAGATGGGATTTGAGATCGAGGCATCACACCATGAGGTAGCTCCTGCACAGCATGAGATAGATTTCAAGTACGGTGAGGCTTTGAGAACCGCCGACAACATCGAGACATTCAAACTGGTTGTAAAGACTATTGCCAAGAGACATGGTCTCTGCGCAACATTCATGCCAAAGCCAAAGTATGGCGTATGCGGTTCAGGTATGCATATGAACATGTCGCTCCAGAAGGATGGCAAGAACATATTTGCAGATGAGAACGATAAGCTCGGACTTAGCCAGGAGGCTTACTGGTTCATTGCCGGAATCATGGAGCATATGAAGGAGATGACAGCCATCACCAACCCACTTGTAAATTCATACAAGAGACTTGTTCCAGGCTATGAGGCTCCTATTTACATCGCATGGTCAGCAAAGAACAGAAGTCCACTTATCAGAATTCCAAGTGCACGTGGTGCAGGAACAAGAGTTGAGCTCAGATGTCCGGATCCAACAGCTAACCCATACCTTGCCATGGCAGTATGCCTTAGAGCAGGACTTGACGGAATCAAGCGTCAGCTTCCAGTTCCACCAAGTGTAGATACAAATATATTCAACCTCACTGCAGAGGAGAAGAAGACACGTCATATCCACAGCCTTCCTGCAAACCTCAGAGAGGCAACTCTTGCCATGAGCGAGAGCGACTTCATGAAGGAGGCAGTTGGTTCACACATCTTCGAGAGATATACAAGTGCCAAGATGGATGAGTGGAATGAGTACACAAGACAGGTTACAGACTGGGAGATCTCAAACTATCTGTACAAAGTCTGATCTTATACACGGACAATATAAAATGATGAGTAGTATAGGTAAGCGGAGCGAAAGGTCTGCTTACCTATATATTTGATAATAGCTATACATACACGATTGAGAGGGCTTTGATTTGGTAAATGTTATAATAGTTTTTCCGAAAATAGAGGAAGCAAAGAGTATAAAAAACCTGCTCATTCGCAATGGTATAAGTGTTACAAAGGTGTGTACAACCGGAGCCCAGGCGGCGCAGGCTGCGGATGCGTGTGACGATGGAGTCATAATATGTGGATATAAATTCCTGGATATGATGTATTCAGATCTTGAGAATTATATTCCGAAATATTTTGACATGATCGTGCTCAGCAGCAAGAAGAATTATGAGGAAGTCCGGGATAGCGGCGTGGTATGTCTGTCTATGCCGATAAAGTCCATGGACTTTGTGAATACCGTAAGTCTCACCATAGAGAATCTTCTGTGGGAAAGAAAAAAGAGAAAGTCCAGGCCAAAGGAGAGAACCGAGGAAGAGAAGAAGGTCATCAAGGCGGCAAAACTCAAGCTTATGCATGACTTTGAGTATGATGAACAGGGCGCTCACAGATATCTGCAAAAGAAGAGTATGGATAACGGTATAAATATAGTCGAGATGGCATATATGATACTGGATAATTCAGATTGTTTCTAAAACAGATCAAGAGGGAGGCTTTCTATTGCGATTCACGAAGATGGAAGGACTTGGAAATGACTACGTGTACGTGAACTGCTTCAGAGAAAAGGTGTATGATCCGGAGATCCTTGCCAGGCTTGTCAGTGACAGGCACAGGGGCATTGGGGGCGACGGACTGATACTTATAGGACCTTCGGCCAGGGCTGATTTTAATATGGATATATACAATGCGGATGGCAGCAGGGCAGAGATGTGTGGAAATGGCATAAGATGCCTTGGCAAGTATGTATACGACCATGGAATGACGGAGAAGACGGAATTTACTGTGGAGACACAGGCGGGTATAAAACGGCTCAGATGCATTCTGCAGGATGGAAGAGTGGTTGCGGTGTGTGTGGATATGGGCAGACCGGATATAGGTGCGGCTGTCGAGATGGCTGTTCTGCCTGATGAAACCGTGGATTTTGTCCGGGTATCCATGGGCAATCCCCATGCGGTTGTGTGGGTGGATGATATATATGTCTGCCAGATGGAGACTCTGGGGCCTGAGATGGAGGTGCATCCCATGTTCCCGAACAGGACAAATGTAGAATTTGTCCAGATCGTTGACGAAGATCATATGAGGATGCGAGTGTGGGAGCGCGGCTCCGGCGAGACATTTGCGTGCGGTACAGGCGCGTGTGCGGCTGTGGCGGCGGGGATAGCTGCCGGCAGGACGAGAGATTCAGTAAAGGTCTCATTGCTCGGAGGAACTTTAGATATTGATTACGACAGGCAGAATGAAACTATGTACATGACAGGACCGGCAAGGGAAGTATTTGAAGGCTGGACTGATATATATTAGGAGGAAAGATATGTTTAAGGCAAATGAAAATTATTTAAAGCTTCCGGGAAGTTATCTCTTCTCAACAGTTGGAAGAAAGCAGAGAGAGTACAGCGCAGCACACCCTGACAAGAAGGTTATAAGACTCAGTATCGGTGATGTGACTCAGCCACTTGCACCGGCTATCATAGAGCGCCTTCACAAGGCTGTAGACGAGATGGCAGTTGCGGAGACATTCAAGGGATATGCTCCTGATCTCGGCTATGAGTTCCTCAGAAACACCATAGCAAAGAACGACTATGCTGACAGAGGCGTGGACATATCTGCTGATGAGATATTTGTCAGCGACGGGGCAAAGAGTGACTCTGCAAATATCCAGGAGATATTTACAGCAGACAGTAAGATTGCAGTATGTGATCCTGTATACCCTGTATATGTTGATTCAAATGTAATGGCAGGAAGAACAGGAACATACGACAAGAACACAGAGTTGTGGAGCGATGTAATTTACATGCCATGTCTTGCGGACAATAACTTTGCGCCAGAGCTTCCAAAGGAGACACCTGACATCATATATCTGTGTTTCCCAAACAACCCTACAGGAGCAACAATCAAGAAGGATCAGCTTCAGGAGTGGGTAGATTACGCAAATAAGGTCGGAGCAGTCATCATCTACGATGCTGCATACGAGGCATATATCAGCGAGGAGGATGTTCCTCATACAATATATGAGTGCGAGGGCGCAAAGACATGTGCTATCGAGCTCAAGAGCTTTTCTAAGAACGCAGGATTCACAGGAACACGTCTTGGCTATGCTGTAGTTCCAAAGGATCTGAAGGACGCAGATGGCGTGTCAATGCACAGCCTGTGGGCAAGAAGACATGGAACAAAGTTCAATGGCGCTCCATACATTGTTCAGGCAGCAGGAGACGCAGTGTACTCAGACGAGGGCAAGGCTCAGACAAAGGCTCAGATCGCATACTACATGAACAACGCAAAGGTTATCTCACAGGGACTCAAGGATGCAGGCTACATTGTATCAGGCGGTGTAAATGCGCCATACATCTGGCTTAAGACACCGAACAACATGTCATCATGGGATTTCTTCGATTATCTGCTTGAGAATGCAAATGTAGTCGGAACCCCAGGTTCAGGCTTCGGACCAAGCGGTGAGGGGTATTTCAGACTTACTGCATTCGGAACTTATGAGAATACAGTTGAGGCTATAGAGAGAATCAAGAATATGTAATACAGCTATAAGCTGTGGTGTATACATGCATGGATCAGCGTGTGTGATCCGAGATATATACGTTACAGTACATAGTGTCTTTGGCATGCCTGCAGGCACTCCGGTAAGGGGAGTCTGCGGGCATGTTTTTTGTTATTTGTCGGTCTTTACTCATATATTCAGATTTGATATAATGACTTATAAGGGTGATTAAAAGCCAATAACGGAGGTATTGAGATGAAGGATAACGGACTTTTGGTACAGTATTTTACAGCGAATACGACCGACAGCCAGGATTTATGGAAAAAGGCAGCAGAGGACGCTGCGGTTCTGAAGAAGATGGGGGCTACGGCTGTATGGTTTCCGCCTGCTACAAAGGGAGCACAGGGCAAAGAAGATATGGGGTATGCTCCGTACGATCTGTATGATCTGGGAGAGTTTGACCAGAAGGGTTCAGTTGGAACCAGATATGGAACTAAGGATGAGTATATAGCTGCTATAAAGGCTATGAAGGATCAGGGGATAAATGTCTATGCGGACATTGCGGTCAGACAGAAGCTTGGCGCTGACAGGATAGAGAAGGTTACAGCAGCCGACTTCAACACCAAAGATATTCCACAGATGATCGGCAATAAGAAGACTGTGGGAGCACTTTCAAAGTTTACATTCCCTGGAAGAAAGTCAAAGTATTCCAAGTTCAAGTGGAACTGGAAGCATTTTGCGGGAATAGACTGGAAGCAGGAAGAATTCAAGAAGCGTGTGTGCGCTCTTGAGGGCAAGGATTATGACGAGGCGGACAAGGAATATTCCAAGTATGATTATATAATTGGAAGCGAGATTGATTTCTACAATCAGGAAGTGTACGACGAGCTCATGGCGTGGGCTCAGTGGTACGAGAAGACCACTGATGTGGACGGATTCAGATTCCAGGAGGCAGAGGCTATCCCTGCATGGTTTGTGAAGGATTTTATTGAAGCGACATCTGATGTCCCTGCAGCCGCTAAGAAGAAGGGCGCAGATGAGGCTCCGGAATATGTACATAAGGACATATTTGCTGTCGGTGATTTCTGGCACTGGAATACAGAATATCTGAATGGCTATATCAAGGCCACAGACAATGAGGCATCCATGTTCGATGTGCCATTGCACTTCAATTTCCACGATGCATCTGTGGCAGATGGAGAGTATAACATGGCAGATCTGCTTAAGGGTTCACTTATGATGAGCAATCCGGAGAAGGCTGTTACATTTGTAGATAACCACGAATCCCAGGTTGGAGGAGTTCTGGAATCATACGTTGAGGATTGGTTCAAGCCTCTGGCGTATGCGGTCATACTGCTCAGAGAGCAGGGCTATCCGTGCCTGTATATTGGCGACTACGCGGGAATACCACAGGTTAAGGTAAAGTCGAAGAAGACGATGCTGAATAAGCTGCTCAAGCTCAGAAAGAAATATGCATACGGAACTCAGCACGACTACTTTGATCACAGCGAGGTTGTTGGATGGACCAGAGAGGGCGACGAGGAGCACAAGGATTCAGGACTTGCGGTTGTCATGTCCGATGGAATGGGCGGCACCAAGAGAATGTATGTGGGCAGACAGTTTGCGGGAGCACATTTTGCAGATGTCATGGGTAATGCCAAGTATGACATCAAGATAGATGACGAGGGCTGTGGCGAGTTCTATGTCAACAGAAGAGGCCTTTCAGTCTGGATCAAAAAAGATTGCAAATTATAAGAAAGTGGTATATAGTATATATTACTTTATCACGCTAAAGTCGTGAAAGTCAAAAAGGAGCTTAGACATGGGAAAAACAGTACATACAGAGGCAGTACAGGATCTGTTTGAGGCAATACTTACATTGGAGACAGAAGAGGAGTGCTTTAATTTCTTTGAGGATGTATGCACGGTGAATGAACTGTTATCTATAGCACAGCGTTTTGCAGTGGCCAAGATGCTGAAGGAAGACAACACATATCTGGAGGTTGCGGAGAAGACCGGAGCATCCACAGCCACGATAAGCAGGGTCAACAGATCCCTGAATTATGGCAAGGACGGATATGAGCTTGTATTTTCAAGAATGAAGAGCTTCCAGCAGAATGACAAGCAGAGCAACGAGAAAACCGACAAGTAGTCAGACAAAACCCCTGAACGATTACATTTTATCGTTCAGGGGTTTTATTTGTGTTACAGGCTGGAGTCCTGTGAAATCTGGTCGCAATACTTGTTGGTTGTGCGTAAGCTGACTATTTTTTCTTGCCCTCGGCTGCGGCGTTTGCCTGTGGCTGCTTAGCCTTTGCGGCTTTGGCTGCTGCCTGCTCTCTGGCTTTCTGTGCCTGGGCTTTAGCCTTCGCCTTGGCATCTTCCTCAGATTCCTGTCTGAGCTTGTCTACCAGATGCTCCACATATTTCTTCTTGGCATATATATCAACTGAGAGAAGTGAGATCATGCTGAGATCGTGGAGATAGGAGTCCTTCTCAGGATCGTACATGGCATCAGCCTTGTTGGCTGTTCTCACGATATCCTTGATGATGTCACCGTAATGCTGGGATAGATGCTCATACAAGTGGGCGTATATATCAGAAATATCCTTTCCGTCCTTGTTGGAATCAAAATAACCATCTATAAGAGGCTCAAGCAGAGTCTGTATATCGTTGATGCTGAGCATGTTCTTCAGGTAGTATATATAAATGAGCAGTATAAGGTGCTGCTTAGAATATCTCTTCTTGTTAGGCGATGGCAGAAGATTGTTCTTCGTGTAGTTGTTGATCATGGTCTTGGTCATCACCTTGTCCTCGTCATTGCGCCTGTTCTTTCCAAGCTGATCCTCCATGAAGGTGGTCAACTGATCCATGTACAGGTCAATGGAAGGAATATCCTTAGGGTTTATATAATCAAGGCCACCGGCCATTGATATTATGTCTTTAATATTTGTCTTTTTATCCATATAGACACCTCTTATATTAGTTGGAGCACGCACAGGAACTGCTGTGCGAAAATGCTGTTCATAAATACCGTTCACAAATTGACATATTCCAACAGTTGTACGTGCTGTGTATGCAGTATGCATTGTTTGCGCAGCATGTGCTGTTTTGTGCAGTATATGTTGTTTATGCAGTGTGTAATACCGCATATAAACAGTTGATTTTGAATCAACACGACATATTATATAGTATTCAAAACTACATTACAAGGTTGTTTTACTATAAAACGTATTAATTTGTTAAAAAATCAAGAGTAAAGAGAATGCTCAGGACGCTAGCTGGCTGCAAGCTTGACGATTGTATCTTTTTGAGCCGAAAAAAGAGAAAAGCACACAAGCTTTCGCAAGCCTGTGTGCTTTTCGTAAATTCCTTCGAGAAATATCACAAAATTGTATCTTTTTCAACGAAAATGTCTGTTTTGCGCATAACCCCGCCACCCGGCGCTGGCTTACTCGCCGTCGGCGTCGCCTGGCTCCTGCGGAGCCAGCGTGATAAGCACTCTGGCGACTCGCTTTTTGTCCATCTCAAGTACCTTGTAGATGCATGAGATGTCGGTGACGGACTCGCCCTTGGCTGGAATGTGATCCAGCAGCTCGGTTATGTAACCGCCGAGGGAGTCGTAGTCCTCTGATTCTATCTTTAGATTCAGTGCATCATTCAGATCATCCAGCTTGATGGAGCCATCGACGTTGTAGTGGGTGTCGTCAACCTTGATGATGTTGTTGTGTTCCTCCGTGTCGTACTCATCCTTGATGTCTCCGATGATTTCCTCAATGAGATCCTCAATGGTAATAAGTCCTATGCAGATTCCGTACTCATCGAGCACGATGGCCATGGTATTGGAATCCGACTTCATGGAGTGCAGAAGATCATTTGTCTTCTGATATTCATATACATACAGTGGCTTTCTCATGATGTTACGAACGCTGAAATTATTGATATCATGGGTTGCCTTGTAGAAGAAGAGATCCTTAACATGAAGGATACCGATCACGTTATCTCTGGAGTCCTCATATACAGGAATTCTCGTATACGGTACTTCCATGTAGAGCTTCAGCAGATCATCATAAGCCATATCAACAGAGGCGATGGTCATATCTGCTCTTGGGATCATGACATCCCTTGCAATGGAATCTCCGAAGTCCACCACATTGGTTATCATTTCCTTCTCTTTGTCCTCGATGACGCCTTCCTCCTCACTGACGTTCACCATGCTTATGAGTTCATCCTCGGTCATCTTCTGGTTCCCGCCGTCCTTGTCGAGCCTTATGATCCAGAATATAAAATCAGCGATCTTATTCACTATGAATATCACAGGTGTGAGCACTATCATAAGGAACTGGATTATGTCAATGTATAACAGCGATATCTTCAGGTTATAACGCTGAGCCAGGGTCTTTGGCGTGATTTCTCCGAAGAGGAGAACGATCAGTGTCAGGGCTCCGGTTGCAATACCGACAGCAGAGCTTCCAAATGCCTTTGTTACGAATGTGGTCGTGAGAGAAGATGCTGATATATTGACAATGTTATTTCCTATAAGAATAGTGCTTATCAGCTTGCTTGAATTCTCTGTGACCTTGAGAACCCGTGAGGCCCGCTTGTTGCCGTTGTCTGCAAGAGACCTGAGCGAGAATTTACTCACCGTTGTGAGTGCTGTTTCAGCTGAAGAAAAGAATGCGGACAGTGCAATCAGCACCACCAGAATGATAATGTTTATTATGGAACCTGCGTCCAAGATTTCATCTCCAATCATTTAAAAAATTTTTAATTCTGATTGTACTTAATATATAGCATATTGTCAAGAATCCGTACCTTGATGTGGCAAAGAATCAGCGAAGAATGAAATGGGGAATAAAAAGCAGAAAAAGACACACAATAATAAGGCAGCAGAAAAATGCATAGCAAAAAGGAGAGAACATCATGAGAAGTTCAACAGAAACCTACAAAGAAGTTGCAGAGAGATGCAGTGCGTATGAGAAGAAGTGTTCTTGTAAGGGTCTTTCAAACGATGTGACGGGTAAGAGTTGTCTTAACTGCGATCATTTTACAGACACAGAGTACTGTGAGCTTGATCTGTATGATCCTATAGTCAAGAATCTCTAGCTGGCAGCCAGAAATTTCTGGTAAAGGATATCAGAATGGAAGAGTGGAGCGGGGCAGGAAAAGCGCCGCTCTGTACATAAAGTAAAGTTGACACATCTGACATGTATTGATATACTTAATCACTGAAAATGGAGGCGTTTGCGTGGGCAGACAGAGTAAATAGTGAAAGGTATATACGTCGATGATTAGTGCGAATAACGTAACATTGAGATTTGGTAAGAAGGCTTTATTTGAGGATGTAAATATCAAATTTACAGAGGGTAACTGTTATGGACTGATCGGTGCAAATGGTGCCGGCAAGTCAACTTTCCTGAAGATCCTGTCAGGAGAGATAGAGCCGTCAAAGGGTGATGTGACCATGAATGATGGAGAGAGACTTTCAGTCCTCCAGCAGGATCACTACAAATACGATGAGTACCAGGTGCTTGACACAGTAATCATGGGTAACAAGCGTCTGTATGAGATAATGAAGGAAAAAGATGCTATATATATGAAGGAGGACTTCTCAGACGAGGATGGAGTCAAGGCTGCAGAGCTTGAGGCTGAATTTGCTGAGATGAACGGCTGGGAGGCAGAGTCAGATGCTTCCACACTCCTGAACGGACTTGGAGTAGGCACAGAGTATCACTACAGCCTGATGAAGGATCTGGATGGTGGACTCAAGGTCAAGGTGCTTCTTGCCCAGGCCCTTTTTGGCAATCCGGATGTACTTCTTCTGGATGAGCCTACAAACCACCTTGATATGGATGCCATCGCATGGCTTGAGGAATTTCTCATCAACTTTGAGAACACGGTTATCGTTGTATCGCATGACAGATATTTTCTGAACAAGGTATGTACCCATATAGCAGATATAGATTACAGCAAAATCCAGCTTTACGCAGGTAACTATGACTTCTGGTACGAGTCAAGTCAGCTTATGATCAAGCAGATGAAGGAAGCCAACAAGAAGAAGGAAGAGAAGATCAAAGAGCTCCAGGAGTTCATTCAGAGATTCTCGGCAAATGCTTCCAAGTCCAAGCAGGCTACATCCCGTAAGCGTGCCCTTGAGAAGATCGAGCTGGATGACATCAAGCCATCAAGCAGAAAATATCCATACATTGATTTCAGACCAAAGAGAGACATCGGTAACGAGGTGCTCACCGTATCACATATCTCCAAGACGGTTGACGGAGAAAAGCTTCTGGATGATATCTCGTTCACAGTTGGTCATGACGACAAGATAGCATTTGTTGGACCAAATACAAAGTCAACGACCATGCTCTTCAAGATACTTGCAGGCGAGGAGGAACCGGACGAGGGAAGCTACAAGTGGGGAGTTACGACTTCACAGGGATATTTCCCTAAGGACAACACCAAGGAGTTCGACAACGACCTCGTGATAGTTGACTGGCTGACACAGTATTCAGACGAGAAGGATGCCACATATGTAAGAGGCTTCCTCGGAAGAATGCTCTTTGCAGGTGAGGATGGAGTTAAGAAGGTCAAGGTCCTATCTGGAGGAGAGAAGGTAAGATGTCTTCTGTCCAAGCTGATGATCATGGGTTCAAACACCCTGATTCTCGATGAGCCTACAAACCACCTCGATATGGAGTCCATCACGGCACTCAATAACGGACTTATCAAGTTCCCTGGTGTAGTACTGTTCTCCTCACAGGATCACCAGTTTGTACAGACAACTGCAAACAGAATCATAGAGATTACAAATACAGGTCTCATAGACAAGCAGACAACATACGATGAGTATCTTGCAAATGACGAGCTTGCCAGAAAGAGACAGGTCATGAACATGGATTCAGAGGACTGATATATTGATATATGATCACCTGAATACAGATCATGACAGAAAAAATGGCTGTGACACAACAATATGTCACAGCCATTTTTTCTTATTCTATACCAAGATCAAAAATGTAATTCAACAGCTTGATAATGTGGTCAACATTCTCCTCGCTGTTGCCCGGGAATGAGAGATACACATCGTTGTATCCCAGGTTCATGCGGTTGGCAAAATCCGTTCCGCTGATGTTTATTGCGTATGCGGAAGTGTGATTTGCGGAATCCTGCGCCGTTACTACACGATCCTTGAGCTCTCCCTCGAAGAGAGTTTTGAGAGTGCCATCATATGTATCAAGCGGATGTATCAGATTTATCCAACTGCAGCACTCAACTCCGGCCTTGTCGGATATCAGCACATCATATACATTGTCCTCGCACAGCAGCGGGAAGGAAGAGTATTCCGTTCCATTTGCATCGTAGTCAGCGTCAAATGTAGTCGGATCGTAATGCAGGTTCTGCATATATTTGATCTTGTCCGAGTCCTTATAATTATAGTAGCTCTTATAGTCGTCTATAACGGATGTGTCCACGCTCCATGGATCAGGACTGTTGACCACCGCATATGCAAATACCGTCGGCCGGGTATTGGAATATACCGCCAGTGAGATCCAGGCCAGTGACACTACGATCATCAGTATTCCTATGATCTTCCATTTGTTGCAGTCTATAAAATAATGAAAACGCTGTGAGCGTGTCATGTCCGCTGTCTCAGCCTTTTTTTGTGCCCGTCTGTATCTGCGGCGCTCTGATCTCGTCATGGCGTGAAGCTCAAGACTGTTTTCGGTCGCAAGGTCCGCTTTGGGCGCTGCAGATCTAGGATCTGAGAAACCGTCGGCCACCTCACGCTTGACACCCCTTGGCTGGATCAAAATGTCATCCGGGGCATCCTTCTGTGTGCTTTCCAGCACCTCTTCCTGTGTATTATCTTTTTTGCTCATTCAAAACTCCTCTGCACGAAAAGAGCCGGAGGGCGTCCGGTCTTCCGCGTCAAATATATTTAATAATAGTATACTAACATATAGAAGAGGAGAACAGAACCCCTCCAATAGTGAAAAAAGTCTAAAATTTAAAATTGCACAATAAAACAGATCGGTTTTGCATGCACTATACATAATGACTAAAAGAAAACCTTGTAAATAAGCTGTTTTCTATATATAAAGTACAGTTGCCATATTAGCCGGAAAGGCGCATGGAATGTACGAAAAATAGGCTATTTGACAAAAATGATAAAATACACGCCTTATAGATAAAGTTTAATTAGTTATTTTTTTAGCTTAAAAAAAGGCGAATGTGCAAAAAAGATAAAAAAACTCAAAAAAGGGGTTGCCAAATTAGATAATATGCCCTATAATAAGCCTATGTTGACAAGGACGTTGTCAATAAAATCACAACAGAGGTCATGAAAAAGCATGACACGGCATTCCGGATATGCTCGATAAGGTGATTTTAGAGCATAGCATTGGAATAGCACACATATTTAAAAGGAGGGTTTTTTTGTGAGAAAAATCAAAAAGGCGTTAGCACTTTCATTAGCTATGGCAATGGGATTATCACTCGTTGCATGTGGCGGAAATGATGATGCTACAACAGAGGCAACAACAGAGGCTAAGACAGAGGCAACAGAGGCAGCATCAGATGATGCTACAGAGGCAACAGAGGCAGATGCTTCAGCAACAGGAGCAATTGCAGCACCTAGCACAGATGGCTGGGATGACAGCAAGAAGATCTACGCTTACTCATGGGATGAGGATTTCTCAAAGAAGATGAACGTCGTTCTTGACAAGTTCCCAGAGTACAAGGACTATGTTGAGTTCGTAACACTTGGTGTTGGTGGAACAACAGATGAGTACAAGACAGCTATTGATACAGCTCTTACAAGTGGAGATAAGTATCCTTCACTTATCCCTGCTGATAACGATGTAGCTAAGTACTGGTCAGAGGATGACACAAAGACAGCTAACCTTACAGATCTTGGTTTCACAGATGATGTTATGGCTAACTCATATGACTTCGCTAAGCAGTATGGCACATACAACGGCGAGCTTAAGGCTGTTACATGGCAGGCTACAGCAGGTTCTGTATTCTACAGAAGAGACATTGCTAAGGAAGTTCTTGGATCAGATGATCCTGAGACAGTTCAGGCAGCTCTTGCTGATTGGGACAAGTTCTTCGAGACAGCAGACAAGTTAAAGGATGCTGGATACAAGATCGTATCTGGTCCTTCAGATGTTAAGTACGCTATCTGGGATACTCAGTCACAGCCTTGGGTAACAGATGACGGTTCATCAGAGAAGCTTACACTTGACGGTGCAGTTACAGAGTACCTTGAGACAGGTAAGAAGATCTATGATGGTGGATATTCAAACAACACAGCCCTTTGGGATTCATCATGGGCTGCTGATATGGCAAATGATTCAAAGGTATTCTGCTACTTCGGATGTCCTTGGTTCATAGGTTCAATGCAGGGTAACGGCGCTGTAGATGGTAACTGGGGAGCTGTTACAGGCCCTACATCATACCACTGGGGCGGTACATACGTAATGGTCGGTAAGGATACACCAAACCCAGAGCTTTGTGCATTCCTTCTTTACGAGTTAACATGTGATCCAGATGTTGGTGTTGATATCACAAACAAGACAGGTGACTGTGTAAACAACAAGGCAGCTAACGAGAGACTTATCAATGGTGAGCTTTCAAGCGACAATGCAGCTCAGAAATTCCTTGGCGGACAGAACCCAATCGAGGTATGGGCAGCATCAGCAGAGGGAATCAACCTCAGCAACACAACATACCAGGATGCTTCAATCAAGGCATTCATCGACGAGGCAGCTACAGCTTACAACTCAGGTACATACACATCAGTTGATGATGCTGTTAAGTACATCGAGGACAAGTGTGCTTCAGAGCTTGGTATCTCAAAGTAATCTATCCCTAAAATAAAGGATAAAACTATAAAGTAACAAAATGCACGCATCAGTAATGAAAGTTGCTGGTGCGTGTGTACTATAGACCAATATTTTAAGGGGGCGTATCACACTATGAAAAAGAACAAGACAGTTGAATATGGCAAGTATGGTTTGATGTTCCTCATTCCGTTCTTCCTTGTTTTCCTTATCTTTCAGCTGTATCCACTTATCTATACGTTCTACAACTCATTTATCTACTCAGCTAAGAATGGTAGATATGTGACAACAAGCGTAGGACTCGGTAACTTTACCAATTATGTGTTTGCAAAGACCGGAAGTGAGTTCTGGCAGGCACTTGCTATAACAGTTGTTCTGTGGTTGGTAAACTTCGTACCTCAGATCCTTCTCGCACTTGTTCTTGCTGCCTGGTTCACAGACATCAAGGTTAAGATAAAGGGTCAGGGTGTATTCAAGGTAATCATGTACATGCCTAACATCATTACAGCAGCTACAATCGCCGTTCTCTTCTACGGTATGTTCGAGGTTCAGGGACCTATCACGAGCCTGTTCAGAAGTTGGGGATGGTGTGATGAGGGTGGTATCCTGAATCATGGCTGGGCATCACTTATAATCATTGCTTTTATCCAGTTCTGGATGTGGTATGGTAATACAATGATCGTCCTTTGTGCAGGTATTCTCGGTATCAATCCATCACTTTACGAGGCAGCCAGTGTTGATGGTGCTACATCAAAGCAGCAGTTCTTTAAGATAACACTTCCACTGCTCAAGCCAATCTTACAGTACACACTTGTAACATCAGCTATCGGTGGTCTGCAGATGTACGATATTCCACAGCTCTTCAACGAAGGTAACCCGGTTGTAAGAGTAGGTGGATCAGATGTCAATTCTACAACAACAGTAGTTATGCTTATCAAGAAGTACGTAAGTGCAGGTCCTACACAGGATTATGGTAAAGCTGCAGCTTACTCAGTAATGCTTTTCGCATTCACATTGATTATAAGCTTACTGTTCTACAAGCTGACATCAGAGAAAACAGAAAAACAAGGAAAGTAGGTGAACAAAGTTGGATCAGACAGAATCAAAAGCAACGGGAACGAGGGTTTTAAGATATGTCATCTGTATCATACTTTGTTTCCTGTCAATCATACCGTTTTATATTTTGTTAATTAACTCAACACTTAAGTCCAGTGATATTCTTACAGGAATAAAGCTTGTTCCTGGATCACAGTTCATCACTAACTTCAAGGGACTTTTAGAGGGTGGTGCGAAGACGAGTGGAGTAAACGTACTTCAGGCTATGCTCAATTCGTTAATTATCACAGTACCTGCAACAGCTCTTCAGATCTACTTCGGTTCTCTGACAGCTTACGCAGTTACAGTTTACAATTTCAAGGCAAAGAATTTTGCATGGGGCTTCATATATGCTATCATGATGATTCCTCAGCAGGTATCTATCGTAGGTTTCATCAAGATATGTAACCTCACACATATTTATGGTTCATATCTTGCAATGATCATTCCAGCGATCGCAGCACCAACAACTGTTTACTTTATGAAGCAGTACATGGAGACTGGCCTCTCAGTAGAGATCGTAGAGGCTGCCAGAATTGATGGATCAGGAGAAATTCATACGTTCAACTCGATCGTACTTCCTCTTCTGAAGCCAGCTATGGCAACTCAGGCAATCTTCGGATTCGTTGCATCATGGAATAACCTGTATACACCTTCTATCATACTTGCTACAGAGAGAAAGAAGCAGACAATGCCAATGTACGTTCAGGCGTTAAAGGCAAATGATAAGTCAAGAGATTGGGGTCAGATCTATTGTGGACTTTTCACAACTGTTATTCCAATCCTCGTAATGTACTTCTTCCTTTCTAAGTATATTATTGCAGGTGTTGCACTTGGTGGTGTAAAGGAGTAATATATATTATAATCAATTAAATATAATGTAGGTATCGATGACTCTTGGGTCAATCGATACCCGCATTATATTATTTTTTTTTACGAAACAATAAGCGAAGAGGACATTTTGAATGAGCGAGATATCAAACAACAGGGAAGAGAGCAGAGAGAATGACAGGGGAAAAGAGAAAGAACCACTTCTGAGACGGGCAATGGATGCGTTTGGAACTATATTTGCACTTAATGTGTG
The DNA here is from genome assembly GCF_003461545.1 of Coprococcus sp. AF16-22. Taxonomy (NCBI): domain Bacteria; kingdom Bacillati; phylum Bacillota; class Clostridia; order Lachnospirales; family Lachnospiraceae; genus Coprococcus; species Coprococcus sp. AF16-22. The sequence continues at coordinate 45,994 of NZ_QTXH01000011.1, read as the reverse complement.
CTTTGTAGTTGGCTGTATACCTATATTTACAGTGGGAGCATCGCTGTCAGCTCTTTATGCTATGTGTATAAGACTGCAGGAGGATGAGGAAGAGACGGTTGTCGCCGGATTTATCCATGAGTTTAAGAGAAACTTTAAACAGTCGACCATAGCGTATTTCTTTATTCTGCTTGCGATATTTGTAATGTATTTTGAATTCCTGCTTGTCAAGAGAGTGACGGGATTCATATCTACATTCTACACAGGAATTCTTGTGACAGAACTTATATTTATGGGACTTATTGTTCCGTTTTTGTTCCCGTTGATAGCTAGATACAACAATAAGCTGGGAACCACGGTGAGAAACTCACTGGCTTTGGCTATCACATATAAGGGCTCATGGTTAAAAGTATTTATCGCATGGTTTGCACCTATATTTATATGCGTGAGATACCCTATGATATTTGTTAATATATGGTATCTGTGGGTTTTATTCATATTTGGTGCGATTGCATACGGAACCAGTACGACGATGAGGAAGATATTCAGACTCAACGAGAAGAAACTGGAGGAAACCGCCCGAAAAGCCGAGGAAGAGGCGAAGAAGGCAAAGGAGGAGGCTGAAGCTGCTGCGAAACTGTTAGAAGCCGAGGCTGAAGCTGAAGAAAAGGATAAAGAGGATACAGGGAATAAAGAAGACTTGGATTCGGAACAGGCATAAAGCCTGAAGATAGTGATATTTCCCCAAAAAGAGGTTAAAGAGAAATCTTTAACCTCTTTTTTTATGAAAAAGTGTCACATTTATGATAATGTAATCGTTATATATAGTGAACGTTCAAAAAAGACAGAATATCTAGGGGTGTTCATGGCGGGGAACACATGAAAAAGGATAGGGAAATTATGCATAATGATAAGAAAGACAGCGAATTGATAGCAGAATATTATGACAAGTACGAACAGAAGTTATACAGGCTGTCGTATGCCGTATTGGGAGATATATGGCAGGCGGAGGAGGCTGTACAGGAGACATTTCTGAAGGTCATAAGATACAGGAATATGATAAAAAGGATGCCGGAGGAGAAGAGGTCGGCGTACATAACCAAGACTGCAAGAAATATCGCTGTTGATATGTACAGGAAAAATAAAAGAGATAAAGAGGCTGTGTGCAGTCTGCAGGGGGATGACGATTCCTCGGAACTTGCAGACAACATCCTGTGGAGTCATGCCGATCCGTCGGTGAAGAGCAATATGGCTGATGAGGTGGAGAACAGACAGTTGATAACAGGCATACTTGGAAGATTATCTGATGATGATGCCCTAGTGCTCCAGCTAAGGATAGTGCGGCAGCTCAGTGTAAGAGAGACGGCTGATCTGATGCGGCTGACAGAGGCTGCGGTCCGGAAGAAATATGAGCGGGCGGTAAAGAGAGCGCGAAAACTGCTGATGAAGGAGATGATGCTGGATGGAGAATAGGAATATGGAGAATGTTGATAACACGGATAATATGGACAAGCTGTCTGAACATGAATTTTCGGCAGAATACAAAGCTAAAAAGGAAAGTCTGCTCGCCGGAATGAGAGATATGGAGGAGTCCGGCAGACCGACAGGCCTCAGGAAAAGACATGGAGGAATGGAGAGATTTATCAAGGTTGCAGCGCTGCTGCTGTGTGGTGTGATCCTTATACCGGTATCGATCCATGCTGCGGTCAGTGTGTATAGATTTACGATCGAGAAGAATGGTGGTTATGCAAGTGGAACGATAGAGCTCAATGACGATGGTGTTGCCACAGCTGCAGATGACACCGAGAGCACGGAGACTCTGGACGCGATGAAAAAGAGAATGGCGGAGGAGGAAGAAAATGGAACACAGAGCATAATGAAAGGAAGCGATGGTAATTCATACATGATAAATTCTGGCAAAAGATACGTGGAGATCACTCTTGATTATCTGCCGGAAGGCGTGGTTCAGGTCGAGGAATGTAAGTATGACAGCCCGGACAGGAAAGGATATATGGGAATATCCATAGCGGCAACCCAGTGGAATGGACAGTCGAATACTGTGATAAACCGAAGCATCGAGGATGCCACAGTCAGACAGGCGGGAAGTTATGAGTACCTGTTGTTTGAGAGGGGAGGAGTTGATTGGGGATTTGATAGAGTGCTGTACGTTCCGATAAAAGAAGAGTCCGTTATTCTGACTGTGTATATCGGCTGCGATATAACGGATGAGGAACTGGACAAGATCGTGACCGGAATAAATGTCAAGGATGCTGAGGGCGATGATCCATCTAACTGGGTCGGAGTTGACTCAACATTTTATGATGACAATCCGGATAATGTTGATACGATCCAGGTGGATGACAAGTACACATTTATAGGATTGGACGAGTCGTTTGTTGTGGATGGCGTAGAGATGACGGTAAACAGTGTGAACGTATACGATGACACCCGGGGAATAGATCCTGCGGATATGCTCTATGTTGTGGGAGATCTCAAGGAGAAAGGTCTGGTGGATACGGACGGAAACTTTGTGGATGTCAGATGTCGGAGGATGAACGAAGCGACAGATAACAGCTTTACAAGCTGGGGAGATTATAATAACAGCAGCTTGCGGATGGTTGCGGTGGATATCACATATAAAGCGGACTACAGAGCATATCCGTATGACGATATAGTTATAGATCTTGAGAGGGGAGAAAAACTCTCGGGGGACAAGCTGGCGCCACCGGTTGACACGAATTATTATTGCGGAGATGGTGAGCCTCGTGCGAGTTATGAAAGACGGATGACATATGGAGTACCTGCGTATGTAGTAGATGACGGCACAGAGATTACTGAAAAGAGCGTGGATGGCTACTGCTGCCTGAAGAGGGATGGCGAAGAACATTTGCTGACGGTGTATTTCCTTGTTGACGAGAGTGAGCTTGAGGATTGTTACATGCAGGTAAGTCCGAGCAGTTCAATGGCAGGTTATTATGAGTATATGACAATATATCTTGGTGAAGGAGAGTAAATATGAGGAAAAGAAGATGGATGATATGTGCAGCTTTGGTTTGCCTTGCGATGGCGTGCGGTGGCTGCGCGGATAAGAAAAAGGAAGCAAACACGGCGGTCATAGAGGGCGATGATATCAAGGAATACAGCAGCGGAACGGACACGTCCGGGGACACCGAGAAGGATGCAGATTATGATGACAGTGTGGGTGGACTTGCCAGAACACTCAGCATTCCGACCAGCGTAAGTGTTGATATACCTGTTGAAAATTGCGGAACTTTGGAGTCTGCAAGCATCAAAGCGTCGGAGATCAAGACTCCGGATGCCGATAAGATGTATACGAAGAAGTTCACCATGGGCAGCATAGGAGCTGAAGACAGGGAGACGATACTCAAAAGCATATTTGACGAGGAGGATGGAGTTTTCGAGTATCCATATGATATGAAGGACAGTGTGACACAGGAGCAGAGAGATGAACTGTTCGCTCATAGGGGTGCCGATGTGGATTACAGCAAGGATTATTTTATTGGGAAGATAGATGGAGTTGAATACATACTGTATTTTTATGATCTGTCGTGGATATCAGATGAGGGATTTTCTATCCAGCTTGCGGTGACGGACCCTGTTCCTGAAGATATGGCGGACAAGGGTGCGACATTCACGGAGTATACCTCATGGGATCCCGCGGAACTGATAACGGCAAATGAAGGGAATCCGTCGGACGTTCAGACTGATGAATCCAATATGAGTGGCATGGATGAGGATGCCGGAATGGTAAAAGCGCTGGACTACATGGACAAATGGGGCTTTAATGATGTGGTCCCTACATCACAGTCGGAGCTTTACCGCCAATATAGTGATGAGTATGGAGAGGTTGTAGGATATGAGAAGGATGGATACTCTGTGACATTTCAGGCGTCCGTGAATGGACAGCCGCTCTATCAGCCGGATGCATTTGGCATAGACACCATCTCAAATCAGAAGAATGCGGAGGACAGTGGTTCGTTTTCTGCAGAGAAATACTACTATACGGAGCAGTCCACATACAGTATCGCATTTACAGGAGAGAAACTTACGGGATTTACATGTACTTGGCCGATGAAGTCCGCGGGGGATATTCAGGATGCAGGGACACTGATCACCTGGGATTCTGCGGTGACAAGCCTCAAGGGAGTCATGGAGAGCCACTTTGCGGATTATACCGGATATAATTCAGTGGAGTTCAACGATGTGAGACTCACATATTTCAGGATAAAGACAGGGAACGGCGAATATGAGGCTATACCTGTGTACTCGTTTGCACAGTTGGATTCGGATCATTCCGACACTTACCCGATACAGCTTGTACTGATAGATGCGAGGGATGGAAGCGAGGTCAGCATGGTTCAGGATGAGGCGAGATTCCTGAATAAATAGACCACAAATGAGTTGCATATTTGGCTGTGTAATTGTGCATGTCTGCTTGACAACAGAGAGCGTACATAAGTATAATTAATTGCGATAAAATAAGTCATATTGACTATATTAGGAAAGGAAAAACATCGGTTTCGGTGTTGCAGAGGGTTTATATGGTTTACAGTGTTACGGTTACACAGCTTATAGAGAAGATGGATCTCAAGAACCATACTCCGGAGATCGATACGGATAAGATACTTATCCAGGATCCGGGTATGAACAGACCGGCAGTACAGTTTGGTGGATTCTTCGAGCACTTTGATGCAGGAAGAATACAGATTTGTGGTAATGTTGAGCATGCCTATGTGGCAGCTATGCATACTGAGGAGGAGAACAAACGCATCATGGATGAGTTCTTCTCATACAAGCCGCCATGCCTTATATTCTGCCGAGGCCTTGAGCCATATCCATTTATCATAGAGATGGCAAAGAAGCATGGGGTTCCAGTACTCACATCCGATGCGGTCACATCTGCATTTGTACATGAGGTGGACAGATGGCTGCATGTGGAGCTGGCTCCAAGAATATCGGTGCATGCGGTTCTTGTCGATGTATACGGCGAGGGCGTACTGATCATGGGTGAGAGTGGAATCGGTAAGTCGGAGGCGGCGCTGGAGCTTCTGAAGAGAGGACACAGACTTGTTGCGGACGACGTGGTTGAGATCAAGAAGGTCAGCGATGCAACTCTTGTAGGAAGAGCTCCTGACATAACAAGGCATTTTATTGAGCTCAGAGGAATTGGAATAATAGATGTGAAATCACTGTTTGGTGTTGAGTGCGTTAAGATAGATCAGAATATCGATCTTGTCATCAACCTGGAGGAGTGGAGCAAAGATACAGAATACGACAGACTCGGACTTGAGGACAATTATATGGAGTTCTTGGGAAATAAGGTGGTAAGTCACAATATACCTATCAGACCGGGAAGAAATATTGCGATCATAGTTGAGTCGGCGGCTGTAAACCACAGACAGAAGAAGATGGGATACAATGCAGCTCAGGAGCTTTATAACAGAGTTACACAGAATATTATGAAGGGCAACGGCGGTGGTGACAAGCAGTAAATGACTGCCGGCCGTGATATTACAATAAAAAGCGGAGAATGTGGAAGGAGAAAAAACATGGCTAAGTATGTATTTGGAGTTGATGTTGGAGGAACTACAGTAAAGATGGGACTTTTTACCGTTGAGGGCGAACTGCTCGACAAGTGGGAGATCAAGACCCGCACAGAGGACGGTGGAAAGAATGTTCTTCCGGACATTGCTGATTCTATAAAGGAAGTTATTGAAAGCAAGAAGCTTGCAAAGGAAGATGTTGAGGGCGTTGGAATCGGAGTTCCGGGACCTGTCAAGGAGGATGGAACGGTTCTCAAGTGTGTAAACCTCGGATGGGGAATACTGAATGTTGAGGACGAGCTGGAGAAGTTGATCGGATATCCTGTAAAGGCTGGAAATGACGCAAATGTCGCTGCGCTCGGAGAGATGTGGCAGGGCGGTGGCAAGGGCCACAGCAATCTGGTAATGGTAACACTTGGAACAGGTGTTGGCGGCGGAATCATACTCAACGGCAAGATGCTGTTCGGCGTGAATGGTGCCGGTGGTGAGATCGGACATATATGTGTTGACGATTCAGAGACCGAGACATGTGGATGCGGAAACAAGGGATGTCTGGAGCAGTACACATCTGCAACAGGCGTGGTAAGACTTGCGGGCAGAGCTATGGCAGCTTCAGATAAGAAGTCAACTCTCCGTGAGCTCGAGGCTGTTACTGCAAAGGATGTATTTGACGCAGCAAAGGCAGGAGACGAGCTTGCACTTGAGATAGTTGATACACAGGCACGTATCCTGGGTCGTGCGCTTGCACAGATAGCATGTGTAGTTGATCCTGAGATATTTGTAATCGGTGGAGGCGTGTCAAAGGCGGGCTCCATACTTACAGATTCGGTAAAGAAGTATTTCGAGCATTATGCATTCCATGCATGCAGACAGACAAAGTTCGCACTTGCACAGCTTGGCAATGATGCAGGTATTTATGGAAGTGCATGCAGCATACTTGGAAGGTAATTGACCTGAATGTAATTTCGGTAAAATTTACCAGTAGAATTTGTGAAAATATCCAAAGGTTTTGCGAAAGATGGTAAATTTATATTAAATTTTAATATTGAATTATAAAAGTCTTTAATGTATGATGAATTTAATGGTGATGAATAGTGCCGTAAAATCCAATATATTAAAGACTTTTATTGTGTATGTTAAGAAAAAAGCAGTCCTCTTTGACAGAGGGTGCTTTTACTTTTGTTTTAAAATACATGCACATGTGAATAAAATATAGAAGACAGATTGTATGAGGTTGACATGTCAGATTTAGATATATTGAACAGTATTCGAGAGATAACCGGAGAGAAGAATGCAAGCGCAGATGAGGTGATGAGCGCACACACTACCTTCAGGGTGGGCGGTCCTGCCGACTATTTTGCGAGTCCTTCTGATGCAGATCAGGTTGCGGGGCTTATAGAACTTTGTCGGAAATGTGAGATACCGTATTTTGTCCTTGGTAATGGCAGTAATCTGCTTGTGTCGGATGTTGGCTACAGGGGCATGATAATCAATATAATGGACAATATGAATGGGATAACAGTTGACGGTGATGTGATAACAGCCCAGGCCGGGGCAAAGCTGGTGAGAGTCAGCAGACTGGCAAGGGATAATTCGCTGACCGGTCTTGAGTTTGCTTCCGGGATTCCCGGTACTATAGGCGGTGCGGTGTATATGAATGCGGGAGCTTATGGTGGTGAGATGAAGGACGTTGTCACCAGTGTCAAGGTGATGGATGCCGATGGACATATATATGATATGTCGTCGGATGAACTGGATTTTTCGTACAGACACAGTGCTGTGGAGGCTGAGGGGCTCATAGTTCTTGAGGTTACCATGAAGCTGGCAGCAGGTGTGCAGCAGGATATAGATGACAGAATGAAGGAATTGTCGGATTCCAGAAGAACAAAGCAGCCGCTTGAGTATCCGTCGGCGGGCTCTACATTCAAGAGACCTGAGGGATATTTTGCGGGTAAACTTATAATGGATGCAGGACTCAGGGGATATTCTGTGGGAGGAGCACAGGTGTCCGAGAAGCACTGCGGATTTGTTGTGAACAGGGGCGGTGCAACCGCTGCTGATGTGACAGGTCTGATCCGTGATGTACAGAAGAAGGTTATGGATCAGTTTGGCGTGATGCTGGAGCCTGAGGTGAAGATGCTTGGCGATTTCTAGCATTTAGTGAGACAGGGAGAACAGAGCATGAGATTTGTTATTGTGACAGGAATGAGTGGAGCAGGAAAGGCAACGGCGCTTAAGACGCTTGAGGATGCCGGATTTTTCTGTGTTGATAATCTGCCTATCCAGCTTATAAAAAGATTTGCCGAGATCGCTTATGATGAGCAGATCCAGGTGGATGATGTTGCTATCAGTGTTGATATCAGAAGTGGAAGGGCTTTGTCACAGCTCAATTCGTGCCTGGCGGATATCAGAAGAGAGGGCATGAATTATGAGATCCTGTTCATTGAGTGTTCCAATGCAACTCTGGTAAAGCGTTATAAAGAGACTAGAAGAAACCATCCTCTTTCGGTCAAGGGTGGGCGAATAATAGATGGAATAAACAAGGAGCGTGAGCTTATTGGCTTCCTCAAGGAGGAGGCTGATTATATAATCGATACTACCAACCTCCTTGTGAGAGAGTTTAAGGCGGAGCTTGACAAGATATTTGTGCAGAATGAGGAGTATTCGAATTTCATAATTACGGTCATGTCATTTGGCTTTAAGTATGGAATACCGAGGGATTCTGATATAGTTCAGGATGTGAGATTTCTGCCTAATCCGTACTATGACCTTGAACTCAGGGAGAAAACGGGAAACGACAAAGAGATACAGGACTATGTTATGAACTGCAAGGAGGGCCCTGAGTATCTGGAAAAGTTTATAGATCTGATAACATTTTTGATACCGAATTATATCAAGGAAGGCAAAAATCAGTTGGTCATTTCCATCGGCTGCACAGGCGGAAAACACAGATCCGTCACGATAGCCAATGCTGTCTATGCCCGTTTGCAGAAGTCAAAGTATACAGTGAGGATAGTTCACAGGGATATTTTGAAGGATTCAATAGTCAAGAAGTTGTAGCATGTAATAACAGATAGTATAGCAGGTGGAATATGTCATTTTCTTCAGACGTTAAGATGGAGCTGGCAGGGAATGTCCCGGGAGCGAGGCATTGTCAGATAGCTGAGCTGGCTGCGATGATCTCAATGGTGGCATATGTGAGATATTGGGCTGGCAGACCGGCCGGGCTGGTGATAGTTACAGAGAGAAGTGTTATCGCAAAGGAGATAGCTTCCCTGATAAAGAGGCTGTTCAGATATATTCCGGACTCAAGTGTAAGAAGGACCGGAGCTGACAGCAGAGTATACAGGATGGAGATCAATTCTCCAGAGATTGTCAATACGATACTGATGACCTTGAAGATAGAAAACGAACATGAGTGTGAAGGACTGATACAGTGTCAGCTCATGAAGGTCAGCAGGATGGATGTTCAGCAGGATTGCTGCAGAAGAGCATATATAAAAGGAGTGTTCATGACCTCGGGATCAATCAGTGATCCGAACAAGGGCTACCACATGGAGGTGGTGTGCGAGAACGAGGGAAGGGCACAGTTCATACAGGAGATAATAAACGGATTTGGTGTGGAAGCCCGCATAATACAGCGGAAGAAATACTACGTCGTCTATCTGAAGGATGGAGAGATGATAGTTGATATGCTGGGAATAATGGGGGCACACATATCCCTGATGAATATGGAGAACATAAGGATCAGGAAGGATATCCGTAACAATATCAACCGCAGGGTCAACTGTGAGGCCGCAAACCTCAACAAGACCGTGAGCGCTGCCGTAAAGCAGATGAATGACATCAATTACATAATAGAGACAAAGGGCATAGGATATCTGCCCGATAACCTTCAGGAGCTGGCGCTTGCCAGACTGGAGAATGAGGATGCTTCCCTTAAGGAGCTTGGTGAGATGATGACGCCGCCGATCGGTAAGTCGGGGGTTAATCATAGATTAAGAAAAATAAGTGAAATCGCAGAAGAAATGCGGGGCTGTTGATGAGCCCAAGGAGGATGTAATGATCGAAAAGACAGTTGTTGTATCAATGATGGGAGAGGCAGAGGAAAGACCTGTTGCAGTTCTTGTACAGATTGCAAGTCAGTATGACAGCAAGGTTCACCTTGTTACCGGAGATAAGAGAATCAATGCTAAGAGCATTATGGGTATGATGAGCATGAACTTCGAGAATGGCAGTGAGCTCACTATAGTTGCAGACGGTGCTGACGAAGAGGCAGCAGTCAATGCACTTTCAGAATATCTGACAAAAAACAATAAGTAATTTGGATGATTTATTGCACCTCGGATGTGTATGTGGTAAAATAAATTTATCAATGGACATTTGTCGGAGGAACAGGATATGGGATTTTTTGACGGATTATTAAAGAAGATACCATTCGTATCCAGATTTTCCAAAAAGAAGGAACCGGTCAACAATGTGGAGCTCCAGTTCAACAAGGCCATGAACCTTATGGACAACGGAGATGCTGAGGAATCAGTAAACATACTTGAACAGGTTGCAGACATAGGAATAATGGATGCGCAGTATAAGTCATATGGGGATGATGCTCTTCTTGCACTTGCAGAGTTTTATGAGAAGGGAAAGTACCGCAACGCAGTTGTGGATGTGGATCTGAATAAAGCTACCAAGTATTACGAGAAGTATGTGAATCAGAACCATGACGGCGATGTTATATTCAAGCTTGCCAAGATGCTTCTGGAGGTTCAGAACTTCTCAAAGGCAATCAAGTATTATGAGCTTGCAGCCACAGATTACGGTATAAAGGCAGCGTATATGAGCCTCGGTTCAATATACGAGAGCGGACTTAACAGAGTGGATGAGTACGGCAACAAGAGTGATTATGTTGTGCCTATCGATCTGGACAAGGCCATGATGTGGTACAAGAAGCTTGCTGATACCGGTGATGCCAAGGCAAAGGCTTCATACGAGAGAGTTGAGTACATGAGTACCCATGGTGACAGCCTTGAGTTCGAGGAGAAGGACAAGCTGTACACGGATATAGCAGAGGCCAGAAAGGCAAAGGGAAAGGAGCCGCGTTACAAGGTTATCGAGGCTTCAAGACTTCAGTATCAGTACACATATGTACATGATCAGGTTGAGGGATTCATACACAAGCTTCCAAAGGGCTGGGTGAAGACGATCAACGAGTCGACAGGCGAGGAGTATTACGCACCAAGTCTTACATATAAGGATTTTGCAATGTATGTATATTATGACAGTGTGCCAAAGGATTCAAAGATGACTCTTGAGAACTACCTGAGATACTGTAACGATGCGTTTGACGAAGAGCTGCAGCTCAAGGCGTATGTCACAGAGTATGCAGATGGAATATGTACGACTTACTATCACAAGGACATGGAGAAGGGAATCGTGTCATTTGCCTTCTATCATGGACGTAGACTGGCATGTATGAGATTCGTATGTGCTACTATGGAGATCATAGAGCAGTACGAGGAGATCATATTTGAGACAGCCAACTCATTTGCGTTTGTAGATCCTACACTGGCCAGTGACCACAGTGCCAACAGAAAGGATATGCAGTATTATAACGAGGCTATATACTGCTACTACCTTGAGGATTATGAGGGTGCCATGAGAGCCGCAAAGCAGGCTCTTAAGCTTGGAAGCATAAAGGCAAGTTACCTTCTGATAGAGCTGTACTACGATGAGGACAGCCCGTACAGGGATGTTGAGAAGACTATAAGCTATGCAAAGCAGTTGTTTGAGGCGACTAAGGATCCTGAGCTTGCATTCCTTCTTGGAATCGTATACGACCAGCAGCTCAAGGATTATGTGAAGGCAGTTAACTGGTATGAGAATGCAGAGCGTCTTGGACACAAGAGAGTTGCATTCTATCTTGGAAGAATATATTATTACGGTCTGCTCAGAACGAAGAGAGACGGAGGCAAGGCACTGTCTTACTTCAAGAAGGCCAGAGAGAACGGTATTCAGGAGGCTGAGGGCTATATCAAGGATCTTGAGGATCTCAAGGGAGAGGACCTTCAGACAGCCGTTGAGAAGTGGGAGCGTGCAGTGGAGGCCGGAAGCGAGTCAGCGGCTATCAAGATAGCCATGATGAAGCAGAGACAGATCTTCTACATTGCAACACCATATGAGATTGAGAAGGCTTATCTTGAGGCACTTGGTCTTGGAAGCGCCCGTGCCGGATATGAGCTCGGAAGAATCTATCAGGTACAGGAGAAGCAGGATAACTACAGGGGCGAAATCAAGAGTATCAAGTATTTCGAGAAGGCGTTCAATGCGAACTTCGATGACTGGGATAAGGAGAACCTGTTCAAGGTCATCAATTACAAGGTTGAGAAGGGCCTGGCAAACGACGAGGCCATCAAGTTGTACATAGAGAATGCAAGTATGGGATATGTTCCGGCTATAGAGAAACTTATCGGACTTGTGCCTACAACTACCCAGCAGATATGGAGCCTGTATGACGCTCTTATCGATCTTGCTGAGACCGGTGATGAGTCAGCGATAGTTGCCATGAACAAGCTGGAGATGAACTATGTAGACCTCATACTCAGAGAGCCGGCCAAGGGACAGAAGGTTGTGGAGAACAAGTTCTTCAGACTCTGTGTTCCAAAGGAGTGTAACTCAGTCATCAACGATGACGGCGGTACTATCAAGATGGCTGATTCAGTCGTTGAGTTTGCAGTTGCCGAGATGCCTGTCAATGCTACGGCAGAGCAGGATTACCTGAAGATCTACAAGCTGATAGTTTCAGAGTATCTGCCTGATGAGAATGCGGATGTGATCATTGCAAACTCAAGAATGATCGGATCTGCAATAAGGGCTTCAAAGGATAACGTACATACATTCAGCATCCTTCTGATAAGCTCCAAGAACCAGTACATATTCAAACTGAGTTCCAAGGACAGACGTCAGATGATGCAGTTCAAGGATGTCGTAGTTGCAATAGCCAAGTCTCTTGTTGAGACAGGTGAGATCTACAAGGCGACAGAGGAGGGCAAGAAGAACATCGGTCTTGCATTCCTGCTGAAGGCTAATGAGAGTGGATTCCTGTCGATCGGCAAGGGAGAGTAATACAACAGGATATCAATTAGATCAGAATGATCCCGGAGGACATATCTCCTCCGGGTTTTTTACCCCATAGGGATAGAGAAAGGGAGCATATTATGCCGGGACTTAACAAGAGAGAGCTCACGAGCAAGCCTTTGAGAATGGATTCCAGAATGGCGAGGGATTTGGAGAGATTATCTGATTATACCGGTTATTCTCAGAATGAGATCATTCTCATGTCCATAAAGAAATATCTCTTTGAAAATCGTGGGTATTTCCTGCGGGATATGGTTGAGGAGAAATGCCTTTTGCGCATTGAGAAGGAAGTAAGGATCATGCGTGGAGAGACCCATCTGAAGTATGGAGACATGACGGTGGATGTGGTGAAGTCAGAGAATGCAAATGGTAATATCAACTTATATGTAGCGACTATAAGACTTCGTAATAAGCTTGGAGAGATATTCTATGAGGATGTACAGGAGCTGGATATGTCGGGAAAAGACTGGGAATATTATAAGGAGTTCCTGTATGAGGTTGTGATGAAGTATATGGATATCGATGAACCAGCACTTAAGACGTATTTCAGGGAAAAATTCCTGTATGAATAGTATAAAGTGATAAAAAATCAGAGAGTGCAATGATATGGGTTTAACTATTTACATTGCAAATTTTTAGTGGTATCCTATAATAGATTTGGAAAAAGTGGTCGAATCGAGGTGAGATGCTTGTTTAGAAATGTTATGAATGACCTTGCAACATGGTATGAGACCGGAGCGGATAAGATTGCAGTTGTCCGTGGTGGCAAGTTTGTTGGCAAGACATGGGCTGTGGCTGATTTTGCCATGGGATTTTTTGAGGATCATATAATAATAGATATGGACAAGTATCCGGACTTTGCCGCATATGCAGCAAAGGAGAGGAGACCGGAGAAGCTTCATGCCAAGCTTACAACGTCGCTTGACAAGTATGATTTCAAGGATAAGCTTCTTATATTTGACAATGCGCAGAACTGTGTGGGACTGCTCGGCAACCTTGTTGAGTACAGCAGATACAATACTGACTGCAGGATCTGTGTCATTGCGACATCCTGTGGACCAATCCCGGGAGAGGAAGAGTGCCAGGATGACATATGCGTATATGAGATGATGCCTATGAACTTTGAGGAATTCCTGAAAGCGGGAAAGGGCAGAAAGCTCTGTGCATTTATAGAGAACCAGAAGATCACACCGATGCCGGATGAGGTCAGGGACAGCGTCCAGACAATGCTTGAGACTTTCTTCGTGACCGGAGGAATGCCGGAGGCGGTGGATGAATATTATAAGACAGGAGATCTCAGAAGAGTTGATGTGGTTTTGAAGTCTATACTTGACAGAACTACTGAATATCTGATAAACTCCACTCCGAAGAGATATCTTACCAAGGTCATGGCGATATGGAACAGTATTCCGGTTCAGCTTACCAAGGAGAACAAGAAGTTCATGTATGGATACGTTGATCCGAAGGCCCGTGCCAGGGAGTACGAGGCGTCAGTTGATCAGATCGTCAGGATGGGCGTTGTGCGTCAGGTGTACAGAGTCAGGAATGGAGTGCTTCCTCTGGCAAACCAGAAGGATGACAAGTCATTTGAGCTGTATCATCTTGATCATGGCCTGCTCAGGGTCATGGCTGGTATTCTGGTTCAGGATATTGACACAGATAATGTTCTTGATATGATGGATGGAGTTATAGCAGAGCAGTACGCTCTTGCAGAGCTGTATGTGAACAGGAGTATCGGTGATCTGTATTTCTGGATCTCATCGGCCACAGCGAAGGTTGATTTCGTGTATGAGGGCGATGGAGAGGTCATTCCAGTGGATGTTCAGACAAGTCCGCACACCAAGGCTCAGAGCTCCAGAGTATTCAAACAGAGATATGACAATCAGACTTCAGTGAGGATATCTACAGATGACATGTTTGTCGATAAAGGATTGGTAAATATACCGCTATATGGTATCTGGTGTTTCTAACCGATAGCGTATGGTAGTAATTTATAGATGCCGAAATAGCTCAGTTGGTAGAGCAACGCATTCGTAATGCGTGGGTCGAGGGTTCGAGTCCCTTTTTCGGCTTCAATATTGAGGAAGGCTGCCTGCAAAAGTTTTTGCGGCAGCCTTTTGTACTCAGTGGGAAAGGACGGGATGATATGGATGCTCCAAAATGGTACAGACATTTGAAAACCATAAACAGACATAAGAGAATGGTCATGCATAACTGCTTTAAGTGCGGATTATACTGGCAGGGGCTTGTGCACGATCTGTCAAAGTATTCGTGGACTGAGTTCTCAGTCGGGGCAAAGTATTATCAGGGAACAAGAAGCCCGAATGATGCGGAGCGCGAGAGCAAGGGGTATTCAAGCGCATGGCTGCACCACAAGGGAAGAAACAAGCACCATCTGGAATACTGGGTAGACTACAGTGTTGACAGGAACTGTGTGGAGCTGGTGGGAATGCGCATGCCGGAGAAGTACGTTGTGGAGATGTTCTGCGACAGGGTGGCTGCCAGCAAGAATTATAATGGTGATAAGTATACGGATTCATTTCCGCTTGAGTATTATCTGAGGGGCAGATCCAGACATCATCTGCACCCTGAATCGGCGGATCTGCTGGAGGACATGCTAACGACTCTGGCTGAGAAGGGCGAAGATTATACATTTGACTATATAAGGCGGGAGATACTGCATAACAAATAAGGAGGAGACATATGGAGTTTACACATCTGCATGTGCATACAGGCTACAGTCTGCTGGACGGTGCGGCGAAGATAGACGGACTTGTGCGCAGGGCAAAGGAACTGGGATATGATTCCCTCGCAATAACGGATCACGGCGTCATGTACGGTGTTATAGAGTTCTATGAGACTTGTCTCAGAGAGGGGATAAAACCTATTCTCGGATGTGAGGTGTATGTCAGTCCGGGATCACGATTTGACAGGGAAGTTGGAAAGGGTGATGACAGATATTATCACCTCGTCCTTCTGGCGGAGAATGATCTGGGATATCACAATCTGTCCAAGATCGTGACCAGAGGATTTACCGAGGGCTTTTACTATAAGCCGAGGGTCGATATGGAGGTGCTGGAGAAGTACCATGAGGGAATTATAGCGCTCAGCGCCTGTCTTGCCGGTGAGGTTGCGACAAAGCTCAGAAAGGGCGACTATGACGGTGCGAAGGAGACTGCGATAAGATACAGGAATATATTTGGCGAGGAAAACTATTTTCTGGAGATGCAGGATCACGGAATACCTGAGCAGGCAACTGTGAATGCGGGGATCATGCGTCTGTCAAAGGAACTGGGTATCCCTATGGTCGTGACAAATGATTCGCACTACATCTATGCCGAGGACTGGGAGGCACATGATGTTCTCCTGTGTATACAGACTAACCACAAGGTTCAGGACGAGAACAGAATGCGCTATGATGGAGGTCAGTTCTACCTCAAATCAAAGGAGGAGATGGATGAGCTGTTCCCATATGCCCTGGAGGCTCTGGAGAATACACATAAGATCGCAGAGCGGTGTAATGTGAATATCGTATTTGGCGAGCAGAAGGTTCCGAGATTCGATGTGCCGGAGGGATATACCGCGGAGGAATATCTGGATCATCTGGTATATGAGGGTATGGAGAAAAAGTACGGACTTACATATGAGGAGTCCGGTAAGATGGCCGAGGGAACCCACGGCTACGAGGTCAGACAGAGAATAGATTATGAGCTGTCTGTCATAAAGAGCATGGGATTTGTGGATTATTTCCTGATAGTGTGGGATTTCATTCATTTTGCAAAATCGCAGGGAATCGCAGTTGGACCTGGAAGAGGTTCGGCGGTTGGCAGTGTGGTTGCTTACTGTCTGGACATAACGACAATTGAGCCTTTGCAGTACAACCTTCTCTTCGAGAGATTCCTGAACCCGGAGCGAGTATCCATGCCGGATATTGATATAGATTTCTGTTATATCAGACGTCAGGAGGTTATCGACTACTGTGTAAGGAAATATGGCGAGGAGTGCGTGACACAGATAATAGCATATCAGACCATGGGCGCAAGAAACGTCATAAGAGACGTTGGAAGAGCCATGGATCTCCCGTATGCGGTGTGTGATTCCCTTGCAAAGGCAATACCTGCAGAGAAGGATATGACTATAGATATAGCACTCAAGACGAGCAAGGATTTCAGGGATATGTACGAGGGCTCGGACGAGATCAAGAAGCTTGTGGATATAGCCAGAAAGCTTGAGGGACTCCCTAGAAATGCAGGAATGCATGCGGCGGGAGTGGTTATAGGCCGTGAAGCCATAGAGGAGTACGCGCCTTTGTCAGTCGGAGCCGAGGGCGCGGTGGTAACCCAGTTTGAGAAAAACACGGTGGAGCATCTGGGAATGCTCAAGATGGACTTCCTGGGACTCCGTACGGCGACTGTTGTGCAGGATACAGTCAAGCTGGTCAAGCAGACAACAGGCAAGGATATAGACATAGACAATATAGATTACGATGATCCGAATATACTTGGACTCATGGGACAGGGAAAGACCGAGGGTATGTTCCAGCTCGAAAGTGAGGGCATGAGAAACTTCATGATGAAGCTGAAGCCGCAGAGTCTGGACGATGTAATTGCCGGTGTTGCTCTGTTTAGACCGGGTCCTATGCAGTTCATAGACGACTACATCAGGGGCAAGGAGAACCGTGAGCTGGTTCACTATGATACCCCTGAGCTTGAGGAGATACTTGAGCCGACTTACGGATGTATCATTTACCAGGAGCAGGTAATGCAGATCGTTATGAAGCTGGCGGGCTATACGCTGGGAAGAAGTGACCTTGTGCGCCGAGCCATGGCGAAGAAGAAGCCTGAGGAGATGGAGAAGGAGCGTCATAACTTTGTGTACGGCAACAAGGAGCTCAATGTTCCGGGATGTGTGGCAAATGGAATCTCGGAGACCGTGGCAAATAAGATATTTGACGAGATGATGAAGTTCGCGGAGTACGCATTTAACAAGTCCCACTCCGTGGCATATGCGGTACTTGCGGCGCAGACAGCGTACCTGAAGTATTACTATCCGGTGGAGTTCATGGCTGCGCTGATGTCATCGGTAATTGACAACAATGGCAAGGTTGCAAAGTATATAAGCGTGTGCAAGCAGATGGGTGTTGAGGTGCTCCCTCCGGATATAAATGAGGGAGTGGCAAAGTTCTCCATAAGCAACGGCAAGATAAGATACGGCCTCTCCGGTATCAAGAGTGTCGGAGGCGCTGTTGTCGACAGGATAGAGGCGGAGAGAACCAAGAATGGACCGTTTAAGGATCTCAGGAATTTCCTCACAAGGATGCCTTCAAAGGATACAAATAAGAAAACTGTGGAAGCTCTGATACTCAGCGGTGCATTTGATGATATGGGAGCAAACAGAAAGCAGATGATGATGGCTCTTCCGGCCATAGCGGAGGAAGCAGCAAGGGAGAGAAAGAGCAGGGAGTCCGGGCAGATGTCTCTGTTTGACCTGATGGGAGACGATTTTGTGCAGAGCAATCTTGTACCTTACCCTGATGTGGAGGAGTATTCGGATCAGGAGAAGCTGGCGCTTGAGAAGTCTGTGCTCGGAGTGTATATATCGGGACATCCGCTTGGCAAATATATCGAGCTTATGCAGAGAACATGCACGGCTCAGGCGACGGATTTCGTGGTGGACACCGAGGATGACGATGAGATGAGCCGTGATCAGGGTGACGGAGATGGACAGAAGCTTCAGGACAATGCAATGTATGTCATCGGCGGACTCATATCAAGGGTGACGGTGAAGCTCACCAAGAACAATCAGAATATGGCGTATGTGACGATAGAGGATCTGGTCGGACAGGTCGAGGTTATAGTATTCCCGAGGGATTTCGAGAAGTTCAGGGACAGACTTCTGGTGGATTCCAGAGTGTTTGTCAGGGGCAGGGCGAATCTCGGTGAGAAGGAAAACAAGCTCATATTGTCGGATATGATAAGCTTTGAGGAGGCAGAAGGTGGCAAGAGCTTTCAGTCGGGGAAGCCATGGAACAACAGACAGAAGCCTGTTCAGAGCAACAGCCAGCTCTGGGTATTGTTCGATGATGTGGACGAATACATGAAGAACGAGTCTGCATTTATGTCGATCCTTGAGGAGTACAAGGGCACATGTCCGGTGTACGTGCAGCTCAAGAAGTCCAGACAGGCGAAGAATATGGGCCGGGGATTCTGTGTGGATGAGAATTCCGGCGTGGTGTATGCGCTCCAGATGGAATACGGCAAAGACAGGGTATTGCTCAGAAAAGTGTGACAGAAATACCGCAAAAGGAGAAAAAAGTGGAAGTAATTACAGCAAACAGTAATCCGAGGATAAAGGAACTTAATAAGCTGAACAAGGATGCAAAGCTCAGAAAGGACAGAGACGTGTTCGTGGTCGAGGGGATACGCATGTTCAGGGAGCTTCCGCTTCAGAATGTTCAGGATGTGTATCTGTCGGAGAGTGCGCTTAAGGAATACAGGGATGAATTCAAGAGCATGGGTGTGCTTGATGGCAGGAATACCTGGATACTCAGCGACGGAGTGTTCGCAGGGGTGTCACAGACCAAGACTCCACAGGGGTGTATGGCTGTGGTGAAATGCATGCATTATCAGCTTGATTCCGTGCTCGGCAGGAATGACAGAGAGACATTTCTTGTGCTGGATACGCTCCAGGATCCCGGAAATATGGGAACTATATTCAGAAGCGCCGAGGCAGCAGGTGTGACCGCCGTGCTTATAGGAAAAGGTTCATGCGATCCGTACAATCCGAAGGTAGTCAGATCGACGATGGGTGCCATATTCAGGGTGCCATTTGTCATGTGCGATGACCTGCCCGGGACCGTGGAGGAGCTGAGACGGTCAGGCGTTGTGGTGTACGGAGCACATCTGGACGGCGACGATCTCTACGACATAGGATTCCCGGACAGGGTGGCGTTCCTCATAGGAAATGAGGGAAATGGCCTGACGGATGAGGTGGCGTGCAGAGCCGACAGACTTCTCAGGATTCCGATGGAGGGCAAAGTCGAATCGCTGAACGCTGCAATATCGGCGACTCTTTTGTCGTATGAGGTAATGAGACAGCGAAAGAGAGACCGACAAAACTAGATTAAACAAGACAGCATATTTTTGTACTGCGTGGCATAACTTTTAAAGTATGCAAAAGTTTGTTATAACGGAGGGAGAAAATATGACTGAAAAAACATTAAACAACAATCAGGTAGTGGTGGCAGGAGAGATAGCATCAGAGTTCGTGTTCAGCCACGAGATATTTGGCGAGGGCTTCTATATGGTGGATCTCATCGTCAGCAGACTCAGCGATGCTTACGATACTATTCCGCTCATGGTGTCTGACAGACTGTTCGATGTGAACGAATCCCACATAGGGGAGCGCATCATGGCAAAGGGACAGTTCAGGTCATACAACAAGCATGAGGAGACCAGAAACCGCCTTATACTGTCTGTGTTTGTGAGAGAGATCGAGACCATCGACGAGGATGATGCTGAGGAGGAGAACAGACCAAATCAGATCTATCTTGACGGTTACATATGTAAGGCACCTGTGTACAGGATGACGCCCCTTGGAAGGGAGATCGCGGATGTGCTGCTGGCGGTCAACAGAGCATACGGCAAGAGCGATTACATACCATGTATCTGCTGGGGCAGAAATGCGAGATTTGCCGGAAAACTCCAGGTAGGAGAGCATGTGGCCATCTGGGGAAGGATCCAGAGCAGGGAGTATCAGAAGCGTATCGACAATGACCAGGTGATCAGCAAGGTGGCATACGAGGTGTCTGTGAGCAAGATGGAATGTCTTGAATGATATTTCATAAGGAGGGGCCCACGTCAGTGGGAGGAATCCTTGTGAAGCACGCAGGCGCCGCGCAAAGCGCATAGGAATGCGCCTGCACAACATTTCATAAGGAGGGGCCCACGTCAGTGGGAGGAATCCTTGTGAAGCATGCAGTAAAATATATGGTTGACATGGTCTGGATGCGGTGATATAGTAGCACTATCTAAGATTAAACTGAATACAATATAGTAGAGGCGCGGGATTAATGATTAAGCAGGCTGATGCATGTGGATGCAGAAGATGCCTGACGAAAGGGAAGACCGCCGAAGTGATGGATATTCCACAGGATCTGTTGCTGGTTGTGCAGTTAAGAACTGTATGACTGTCATCTGAGGATGGAGAGCTACTTGTAAGAATGAGATGTTTTTATGGGTTGGCTTTTTGCCAGCCCATTTTTATGCTATATTGTATCGACTATTTATTTTTAAGGAGGACGACAATATGTCAATTTTTACCGGTTCAGCAGTTGCACTTGTAACACCATTTCTTGAAAATGGAGATGTGGATTATGATAAGCTCAAGGAGCTCGTGGAGTTTCATGTAGCACACAAGACGGATGCCATAGTTATCTGCGGAACAACAGGCGAGGCTTCAACACTGTCACACGAGGAGCATCTTGAGTGCGTGAAGAAGTGTGTAGAGTTCGCTGATCACAGAATAAAGGTAATAGCAGGAACAGGTTCAAACTGTACTGCAACAGCAATATATCTCTCAACAGAGGCAGAGAGCTACGGAGTGGACGGTCTGCTCGTGGTTACACCATATTACAACAAGGCTACACAGAAGGGCCTCATCGCACACTTCACAGCCGTTGCAAATTCAGTAAATGTGCCTATAATCCTTTACAATGTGCCATCACGTACAGGCTGCAATATCCAGCCGGAGACAGCAGTATATCTTGCACAGAATGTTGAGAACATTGTCGGTATCAAGGAAGCTTCAGGTAATATAAGCCAGGTCGTAAAGCTTGCAAGTCTTTCAAAGGGATGCATAGATATCTACTCAGGAAATGACGATCAGGTTGTACCTCTTCTCTCACTTGGCGGAAAGGGAGTTATCTCAGTAACAGCCAATATAATCCCTGAGGACGTACACGATATGGTTCAGAAATATCTTGACGGAGATGTTCAGGGAAGCCTTGATCTTCAGCTTAAGGCCATCGACCTCTGCAACGCACTGTTCTGCGAGGTCAATCCAATACCTGTCAAGAAGGCTGTAGAGCTTCTTGGTATGTGTGATGGAACAATGAGAATGCCGCTCACTGAGATGGAGCCACAGAACGTGGAGAAGCTCAAGAAGGCAATGGAAGAGTACGGAGTTCTCTAGGACTGTAATTATCATAGAAACAATACAGATGTCTGCGGTCTCAACTGGCTGCAGACATTTTTATTTGCCGAGGTGGATATAAACGTTGCACAATGGACAGCAAATGTGTAAAATGGAGTACATGTTGAAATATATGCGCATGTCAGCGTGCATAGACCACACAAAAGACGACAACAAATGACAAAGCTTATATATATGGAGGATAGACAGACATGGTAAAGATCATAATGCATGGTTGCAATGGAAAGATGGGACAGGTAATAACAGGTATCGTTGCAGGCGATCCTGATGCCGAGATCGTAGCGGGAATAGATGTTGTGGACAACAGGGATAACGGATATCCGGTATTTACAGATATAGATGCCTGCGATGTCGAGGCTGATGTCATCATAGATTTTGCAGCGGCTGTAGCTGTTGACAAGCTCCTCGATTACGGTGTGAGGACACAGACTCCTATAGTTCTCTGTACAACAGGTCTCTCAGATGAGCAGCTTGCAAAGGTAAAGGAGTGCAGTGCAAAGGTTGCCATACTCAAGTCAGCGAACATGTCACTGGGAATCAATACACTCATGAAGCTTCTGAAGGATGCTGCGAAGGTATTCTCACCAGCCGGATATGATATAGAGATAGTTGAGAAGCATCACAACCAGAAGGTGGATGCTCCATCCGGAACAGCTCTTGCTCTTGCTGATTCAATCAATGAGGCATGCAATGAGCAGTATGAGTATGTGTACGACAGAAGCCAGGTGAGAAAGAAGAGAGATAAGAAGGAGCTCGGAATCTCTGCTGTCAGAGGCGGCACTATAGTTGGAGAGCATGAGGTGATATTTGCAGGTATTGATGAGGTTATAGAGTTCAAGCACACTGCATATTCCAAGTCAGTATTTGCAAAGGGTGCTGTTGAGGCAGGAAAGTTCCTCAAGGGCAAGCCTGCAGGAATGTACGATATGGCGGACGTTATAGGATAGGAGCGGTTATGGAGATTTCAACTAGGACAGAGGATGGCGAGCTTGTTCTGTGCGCCAGCTCGATATATAATCAGAAGTTTTATCTGAACAAGGAATTTTCAAAGCTTCCTGATGAGATAAAGGACGAGCTTCACGCCATGTGTGGAGCGTTTACACAGGAGGTCGGAGGAATATTTATGTTGGTGTTTGACGACGCCGGCAATCTGAAGATACAGACGAGGGCACTTGAGGATGACCTGTTATTTGACGACATAGGATGCGGACTCAAGGTCAAGAAGCTGCAGAATGAAAAGAAGGAGCTGTTCCAGAGTCTGGAGCTGTTCTATAAGATATTTATACAGGGTGTTGACATTAACAGTCTTGTAAATGAATGATATAAAATAATTGGAAGATCAGGAAGGAAAAAAGGGCATGTTATTTGCTATTGATGCTGGAAATACAAATATTACGATAGGACTGTTTGACGGAGAACGCCTGGAGAAGACCTTCAGGATGACCACCGGGATATCGAGAACATCGGATGAGTACGGAGTATTTCTGTGCGACTGGCTCAGAATGAGACAGTTGTCAACTGATGTTATAGATGAAGTTATAATCGCTTCGGTTGTTCCGAAGATCATGCATTCACTGGTGAATGGCATAAAGAAATATTTTGGAATAACACCACTCATAGTTGAGCCGGGAATAAAGACGGGGATCAATATAGCGCTGCCAAACCCGAAGCAGCTTGGAGCTGACAGAATAGTTGACGCAGTTGCGGCTTATCACATGTATGGCGGACCGGTTCTCACGGTGGACTTTGGAACTGCCACAACGTACGACCTCATCAATGCCGATGGCGTGTTTGAGGCTGAGGTCACATCGCCGGGTATAAGGCTTATTGCAAATGCTCTGTGGACGGGAACAGCCAAGCTTCCTGAGATAGAGATAAAGGTGCCTGAGACGATACTGTGCAAGGACACGATATCCAGTATGCAGGCCGGTGTGTGCATGGGCTATATTGGCCAGACAGAGTATATAGTGAAGAGAATGCGCAAGGAGTCAGGATACGACAACATGAAAGTCGTGGCTACCGGCGGACTTGGAAAGATGATATATGAGAACACGGACTGCATAGATGTGTATGATCCGGATCTCACACTTCACGGACTCAGACTTATCATGGACAAGCAGAAATAAGTCGGATTTTGCAAAAAATATATTATTATAGAAGCAATGGAGAAATTTATGGATTTCAGAGATAAATTGATCCTGGCGCCGATGGCTGGTGTATGTGACCAGCCATTTCGTCTTTTATGCAAGGAACAGGGCTGTGATATCCTGTACAGCGAGATGGTGAGCGCCAAGGCAATATATTATAAAAATAAGAACACGAAGCCGCTTCTGGCTATGGATGAGCGGGAGAAGCCATTTGGGCTGCAGCTCTTTGGCTCTGATCCTGAGATCATGGCGGAGATGGCAAAGAGGATAGAGAGTAACGGTTATTCGTTCATAGATGTAAATATGGGCTGCCCTGTGCCGAAGGTGGTCAACAATGGAGAGGGATCTGCGCTGATGAAGGATCCGGTTCTCGTTGGAAGGATAGTCGAGGCCATGGCAAAAGCTATAAGCATACCGCTGACCATCAAGATAAGAAGCGGATTTGATTCAGAGCATATAAATGCGCCTGAGATAGCACATATAGCCCAGGAGAGCGGGGCTGCCGCTGTGGCGGTGCACGGAAGGACAAGGCAGCAGTATTATCAGGGACATGCGGACTGGAGCGTCATAGCCAGGGTGAAGGAGGCGTGCAGCATCCCGATCATTGGCAATGGCGATATAAACACTCCTCAGGACATCATAGACATGAGGGCGCAGACGAACTGTGACGGCTTTATGATAGGAAGAGGTGCGAGGGGCAACCCGTGGATATTCCACGATATGAAATACTACTACGAGCATGGCGAGCTGCCGGACAAGCCTGACATATATGAAGTGAAGGATATGATGCTGAGACATGCGAGACTCATGGTTGAGTTCAAGGGTGAGTACACAGGTATCCATGAGATGAGAAAGCACGTGGCATGGTACTCAGTCGGAATGTATGATTCGGCAAAGCTCAGGAGCAATGTGAACCAGGTTGAGACTTACGAGGAGCTTGAGGAACTGCTCTGTAGATGGGCTGACAGCGCACCTGAAAAAGTCATTGTGAGTTAACATAAAAACAAAAAAATGTAACAGAAAACAAAGAATTTATTAAAAACTCTAAAGTAAAAATATACAAGATGCTGATTTGTTTCAAAAATGTTACGGTACTAAAATGTGAAACATGCACAAAAATAGCATTTTAAAATGTTGCATGTTTACATTAACGGAATTAAAGATTTTATGCGGATTGTGCATGATTTACAAAAATAGCCACTTTGCTTGACCTTTCTTTTGACAGAGATTATAATAGCGTCATGAGTTAAATTTTAACGGTTTTGTAACAATTCTGAAACCGTAAAGAAATTAAGGAGAAAAGGTTATGCAAAAGTTTTCAGATTCATCACGTATGAAATCACAGAAACTAATGAAGACATCACTGAAAAGAAACGTAAAGAAGATTAGCATAGGAGCAGTACTCCTGGCAGTTGGATTTTCATCATACGCAGTTATCGCATCAGATGACAGCATGGTTTCATCCAAGGGCAAGGGAGTGTCGATCGCAGCAGCAGGTAATACATTATACGCAGACAACACAGCAGACTATGGAGAGGCAACATCATCAGTTGCACTGGCAGATGGTACTCTGTCAGATGTCAACAAGACTGGTTCAGTAGCCCTCTCAAGCAAGAAGACAGCTAAGAAGACTTCAGCCATAAGCGGTGGAGTTCAGGAGAGCACAACAGAGGCTCGTGCAACAGAGGCTGCACAGCAGGCAGCAGACACAACAAAGTCAGAGCCTACCACACAGATGAAGGTTAAGGATAAGGATAAGTCAGCAGCAGGACTTCCTGACGATCAGATATCAGTTGATCCATCAACAGAGAAGTCAACAGACGGACTTCCTGATGACAAGGTTATGTGGGTGAATGGTGAGACATCAGGTACATATCTCGGAACATTCTGGATTACGGCATATTGTCCATGCCCAATCTGCTGTGGAGAGTACAGCAACATGGATAACCCGACAACAGCTTCAGGTGCTCCTGCGGTTGAGGGTGTTACATGTGCAGCACCAAGCAACTTTGCATTTGGTACAGAGCTCATCGTGGATGGTCACACATACACAGTACAGGACAGAGGTGGAGCGATCAACGGTAATCACCTTGACATCTACTTCTCAAATCATCAGGCAGCTCTCAACTTCGCAACAGGCTACTATGATGTATATGTAAAGTAATAAAAATCAGAAATTATATACAGATATATTAAAGACCCGCCGTAAGGCGGGTTTTTAAATGCAGTGATATAAGTATTGGGAAAGTCGCACGAATGAGGAGGGCTATAGCTTGTTTTTTATAAAATGCTGTGTTATAATGCACACGATTATTTGTAAGAATACAGGTGATTCCTGAGTTTAGTACATAACGAAATGTTTAAATATATTTATTAAGGAGATTGGCAAATGGAACTTATCTACAGAAGCACAAGAAATGCAAATGAGACAGCAACAGCATCACAGGCTATACTTAAGGGACTTGCTAATGAGGGGGGCCTTTTTGTACCAGATTCTATACCAGCACTTGATGTGTCTCTGGAAGACCTTGCAAAGATGAACTATCAGCAGGTTGCATACGAGGTTATGAAGCTTATGTTCACAGACTTCACAGAGGCTGAGCTTAAGCATTGTATAGATTCAGCATATGATTCAAAGTTTGATACACCGGTTATAGCACCACTTGTGAATAAGGCAGGAGCATATTATCTTGAGCTTTTCCATGGATCAACAATAGCATTCAAGGATATGGCACTTTCAATCCTTCCATATCTTCTCACAACATCAGCAAAGAAGAATGGCGTAAAGAATGAGATTGTCATCCTCACAGCAACATCAGGTGATACAGGTAAGGCTGCCCTTGCAGGATTTGCAGATGTTCCTGGAACAAAGATAATCGTGTTCTATCCAAAGCACGGTGTAAGCCCTATTCAGGAGAAGCAGATGGTTACCCAGAAGGGAGATAATACATTTGTTGTAGGTATCACAGGAAACTTCGATGACGCTCAGACTGGCGTAAAGAAGATGTTCTCAGATGCAGAGCTTGCAAAGTACATGGATGAGAAGGGATATCAGTTTTCATCAGCAAACTCAATCAACATCGGACGTCTTGTCCCTCAGATGGTATACTATGTATACGCTTACACAAGACTTGTTGCAGACGGAACCATCAAGGCAGGCGACAAGATCAACGTGGACGTTCCAACAGGTAACTTTGGTAATATCCTTGCAGCATACTATGCCAAGGAGATGGGACTTCCAATCGCAAAGTTCATCTGCGCATCAAATGACAACAAGGTTCTGTTTGATTTCTTCCAGACAGGAACATACGATAGAAACAGAGAGTTCATACTCACAACATCACCATCGATGGATATCCTCATTTCAAGCAACCTTGAGAGACTGATATACAAGATCGCCGGAAATGATGCTGAGAAGAACTCGGAGCTTATGAAAGAACTCACAACAGATGGAGTGTACACCATCACAGACGATATGAAGGCAAAGCTTGCTGAGTTCTATGGTGGATATGCAACAGAGGCAGAGACCGCAGCTACCATCAAAAAGGTATATGAGTCAGATGATTATATCATCGATACACATACAGCAGTTGCAGCTACAGTATATGAAAAGTATGTGGCAGAGACAGGAGATAAGACACCTACAGTCATCGCGTCAACAGCAAGCCCATACAAGTTCACAAGAAGCGTTATGAACGCTATAGACCCTGAGTATGATTCCAAGACAGACTTTGAGCTTGTCGACGAGCTTGAGAAGCTCTCAGGTGTAAAGGTACCTCAGGCTATAGAGGATATCAGATCAGCAAAGGTTCTCCACGACACAGTATGTGACAAGGAGGATATGCTTGCAGAGGTTAAGGGATTCCTTAATATCTAAAGCATAGTAAGAGACATAAGTTGGTATATCTGATATGAAATAGTCAGATATAATATACGAATAAAGCATAAATACAATATTATAGATTGACAGTTCATTAGTACCATCCTGTCACTAAACAAAACTAGGACATAAGAAGATCAGAATGTCCTATTCTGGTCTTTTTTTGTGGTGAACAGTTGGATGCTTATAGGAGGAGTTATGTATAAGTTAAAGACAAAGGCAAGTTTTGACAGCGCCCATTTTTTGAAAGATTATGACGGTAAATGCAGCAATATCCACGGACACAGATGGACTGTGGAGATCGAGGTCGGTGCAGAGACTCTTGAGAGCGATACACAGAACAGAGGAATGGTGGTTGATTTCTCCAATCTGAAGAAGGATCTGAAGGAGATTGCGGATCACTTTGACCACAGCCTTATCATGGAAACGGGAAGCCTGAAGCCGGCGACGGAGGATGCGCTGCTGGCGGAAAAT
Source organism: Coprococcus sp. AF16-22 (assembly GCF_003461545.1). Classification (NCBI taxonomy): domain Bacteria; kingdom Bacillati; phylum Bacillota; class Clostridia; order Lachnospirales; family Lachnospiraceae; genus Coprococcus; species Coprococcus sp. AF16-22. The sequence continues at coordinate 17,603 of NZ_QTXH01000011.1, read as the reverse complement.
CTGAGGATCGTGAAGGTTGATTTCAGACCTACTGCTGAGAACTTTGCAAAGTATATATATGATGAGATGGCAGGCCGGGGCTACAAGGTCATAGAGGCAAGTGTGTATGAGACCCCGAACAATGTGGCATCTTATTGCGAGTAAACATATATGATATATCCCGGTGAGGAGCTGACTGAGATAAAAGCAGACAGATACGAGAGATGTGCACTATATACCGGGAGAAAGGAAATACAGACGTGAGTACGTACAGAGTTGTAGAGAGATTTATAAGTATCAACGGGGAGGCCGCGAGAGCCGGAGAGCTTGCCGTATTCATAAGATTTGCGGGCTGTAATCTTGATTGCGGTTACTGCGATACCAAGTGGGCAAATGAGGCAGGCGTTCCGTATGAGGAACTCACCGAGGATGAGATCATCGATTATGTCAGAAGGACAGAGGTGAAGAACGTCACCCTGACAGGTGGGGAGCCGCTGATACAGAAGGATATAGATAAGCTCCTCCTTGCATTTGAGCTGGAGGACGATATAAGGGTTGAGATCGAGACGAACGGAAGTGTGGATATAGCAGAGTTCAAGGCCCTTGGAGGGAATGTGTCATACACGCTGGATTACAAATGTCCGTCCAGCGGCATGGAGAATGACATGTGCCTTGCAAATTATAACTATATAGACAAGAATGATTCGGTGAAATTTGTGGTCGGTTCACAGGAAGATCTGGAGAAGTGTCTTGAGATAGTTCAGGAGTATGCGCTGGATGAGAAGACGAGAGTATTCATCAGTCCTGTGTATGGCAGCATAGATCCTGCGGATATAGTGGATTTTATGATCGAGAACGATATGAACGATGTAAAGCTTCAGTTACAGCTTCACAAGTTCATTTGGGATCCGGAAGAAAGAGGTGTATAAGATGGCGATAGATAAAGAGGCTATAAAGGAACACGTAAGAGGGATACTGATTGCACTTGGGGATGACCCGGACAGAGAGGGGCTTGTAGAGACTCCTGACAGGGTTGCACGCATGTATGAGGAAGTATTTGAGGGAATGAACTACACCAACGACGAGCTGGCCGAGATGTTCGGCAAGACATTTGCAGAGGACGGAGTGGCAAGGCAGGCAGGCGACATGGTGTTTGTCAAGGATATAGAGGTGTTCAGCTACTGTGAGCATCACATGGCACTTATGTACGACATGAAGGTATCAGTTGCATACATTCCAAATGGAAGAGTGCTGGGACTTTCCAAGATAGCGAGGATCGCGGATATGGTTGCAAAGAGACTTCAGCTTCAGGAGAGGATAGGCTCGGACATAGCCTACGTCATATCCAAGGCTGCTGGAACTGAGGACGTGGCGGTCATGATAGAGGCACATCACAGCTGCATGACGGCAAGGGGCATCAAGAAACCGGGAAGCAAGACCATGACGACCACTCTCAGGGGAAGATTTGAGAGCGACACAGCTCTGCAGAACAAGATGCTGATGATGTACAATGCGGGAAGATAGTTATCGGTACACTGAATTGATAATGGTGAATTTGTTTATCCGTGAGCGTTATAATGCGGTTCGGAATATCATATTTGATTATATATGGAGGATGAGATCATGCAGAATTTAAAGAATAAGGATGAGGCAGTTGTAGTATTCAGCGGCGGACAGGACAGCACAACGTGTCTGTTGTGGGCACTCAAGAAGTATAAGAAAGTGTACGCCGTATCATTTGACTATGGACAGAGACATGCGTTAGAGCTTGAGTGTGCTAAGGAGATCGCGGACAAATTCGGAGTGGAGCATCACATACTCGACATGAGCCTGCTTAACCAGCTTGCGCCAAATTCACTGACAAGAACAGATATGAAGGTTGACGAAAATGCACCTGAGGAGGGCACGCCGAATTCATTTGTCGATGGAAGAAACATGGTATTTCTTACATTTGTAGCAATATTTGCCAAACAGAGGGGAATATCTGATATAATAACAGGAGTGTCCCAGAGCGACTTCTCAGGATACCCGGACTGCAGGGATATATTTATCAAATCGTTAAATACAACACTTAACCTTGCAATGGACTACGAGTTTGATATAATAACACCATTGATGTGGATCGATAAGATGGAGACATGGAAGATGGCTGATGAGCTGGGCGGACTGGATGTTATCAGAGATATGACACTCACATGTTACAATGGCATCAAGGGCGAGGGCTGCGGACATTGTCCATCATGCAAGCTCCGCAAGAAGGGGTATGATCTGTACATGAAGTACAAGGAGGATCACAAGTAAATAAGCAGTATCAAAGGGAAAGGTTGTGTTATTGAAAGTATGAAGAATATGCTGTTCATCATGAATCCCAAAGCGGGTAGGACTACTCTGAAGAATTCTTTGGTGGATGTGCTGGAAGTGTTCTGCAATAACGATTACGCGGTCAGGACATATCTTACGAAATCGGCAGATGACGCAGAGAGAATTGTTCAGGAGGAAGGCGCAAACTACGATGTGATCGTATGTGCGGGGGGCGATGGAACCCTGGGCAACACAGTTACAGGATATATGAAGAGCGGGATAAGGGTTCCACTTGGATATATTCCGTGTGGCTCCACCAATGACTTTGCAAGGAGCATGGACATACCGAGAGAGACGGTTGAGGCGGCTGAGATGATAGTGAAGGCAGAGCCGTTCTCCATAGATATAGGAAGTCTGAACGACAAGAACTTTGTTTATGTCGCAGCTTTTGGAATGTTCTCAGATACATCATATGCAACGCCGCAGAATATGAAGAATATATTTGGGCATGCGGCATATGTATTGCAGGGGATAAAAAGCTTGGCAAATGTACCATCTTACAAGATGAAGGTTACAATAGACGGGGACGAGCAGGAAGGCGAGTTTATATTCGGTATGGTGTCCAACTCGGTATCCGTTGGAGGGTTTAAGAGTATAACCCGAAAAGGAGTTGAGTTCGATGACGGACTTTTTGAGGGAGTACTGATAAGGACAATGAAGACACCGGCTGATCTGGAGAGAGTGGTCAGGGCACTCCTTACAGGTGATGTGAATGAGAGGAGCATGGTTTCATTCAGGGCTCACAGGGTCAAGTTTGATGCAGAGGATCCGGTTGCATGGACATGTGATGGCGAGTTCGGCGGAGAATATAAGGAGACCAAGATACACATCCACAGGAGAGCGATAGATCTTCTGGTCGTTCAGGAAAGCGAACAGGATGAGGTTATAGAATAATAGAATCGAGGATTTTACAATGGGTAAATATTTTGGAACAGATGGATTCAGAGGCGAGGCAAATGTAGACCTTACAGTGGAGCATGCCTATAAGGTTGGAAGATACCTTGGCTACTACTATGGCAAGCAGCATGAGGATGGAAAGGCTCATGTCGTCATCGGAAAGGATACGAGACTTTCAAGCTACATGTTCGAGTATTCCCTGGTTGCGGGACTTACAGCCAGCGGAGCTGATGTATACCTGATGCATGTAACACCTACACCTAGTGTGTCTTATATAGTCCGCACAGGTGATTTTGACTGCGGTATCATGATCTCAGCCAGCCATAACCCATACTATGACAATGGAATCAAAGTAATCAATGGTCAGGGCTACAAGCTTGAGGCTGCCATCGAGAATGAGATCGAGCAGTATATAGACGGTGAGCTTGGCGAGATACCATTTGCAAAGAAGGACAGCATCGGTAAGACCACCGACTACACAATGGGAAGAAACAGATATATAGGTTATCTGCTCACGATCCCTACCAGACCTTTCAAGGGAATGAGAATTGGTCTTGACTGTGCAAATGGTGCGTCATATCTGGTTGCAAAGTCGGTGTATGACGCTCTCGGAGCAAAGACATATGTCATCAACAATGAACCAAATGGAACAAACATCAACACGGACTGTGGTTCAACACACATTGAAAAGCTTCAGGCATTTGTCAAGGAGAAGGGACTTGATGTGGGATTTGCATTTGACGGTGATGCGGACAGGTGTCTTGCAGTGGACGACAAGGGCGAGATCGTGGATGGAGACAAGATACTCTATGTCTGCGGTCGTTATCTGAAGGATAAGGGCGAGCTGAACAACAATACCATCGTCACAACTATCATGTCCAACCTTGGACTTTACAAAGCACTTGACAAGAAGGGCATCAACTATGAGAAGACGGCAGTCGGTGACAAGTACGTGTTCGAAAATATGATGGAGCACGGACATTCCATCGGCGGCGAGCAGTCAGGACATATCATCTTCTCCAAGTATGCAACAACTGGTGACGGTGTCCTCACCTCACTGATGATCATGGAGACTATACTTGGACGTAAGGTCAAGCTCTCAGAGCTGTTCCACAGCCTGACGATATATCCACAGCTCCTTGTGAATGTCAAAGTTTCAAGCAAGGATGCAGTCATGAACGATGCTGATGTGCTGAAATTGAACGATGAGATAGCAGCAGAGCTTGGAGACGACGGAAGACTTCTTCTCAGACAGAGCGGTACAGAGCCTGTCATCAGAGTTATGGTCGAGGCAGCCACAGATGAGCTGTGTGAGAAGTATGTATACAAGATGGTGGATCTCATAAAGGCAAAGGGATACGCAGTGGAGTAGAGAGTGGTATAAAAGCTCAAAAGATACAAAGTACGTAAAATTTGTATCTTTTGGGCTTTTTTCAATTCCAGGTGGAAGCCGGAAGGACTATGTGGTAACCTGCCGCGTCAGGAGAGAAGCCCAGCGCGACCGGTGAGGCGAGGTTGTGACAGAGAGATGTGGATTTTCTCAAGTTTAAATAGATAAATACTTGCGAAATATACTGCTGTTGGTGAAAATGCATGAAAAAAGTGGGGTATAATCCTAAAAATGATAGAATTTATCTGTTGACATGTTGTGGTAAAACAGATAAAGTTTTATGTGGTGAAAGATATGACTGTTACCAGACATACGATGAGAATTATGTGGCCGTGACAGTTACAATAATATAACATGAGAGGCATATATTTATGAACGAATGTTTAAGATCCCATTATTATGACGAGGACGAGATGCACGAGGAGTGCGGAGTCTTCGGTATCTATGATTTCGATGGAAATGATGTGGCGAACACGATCTATTATGGTCTGTTTGCATTGCAGCACCGTGGACAGGAGAGCTGTGGTATAGCGGTGTCAGACACTGCTGGTCCTAAGGGCAAGGTCAGCTCCTTAAAGGGCATGGGTCTTGTGAATGAGGTGTACACACCTGATTCACTGAGCAAGCTAAAGGGAAATATCGGTGTGGGTCATGTGAGATATTCAACAGCCGGTGCCAGCACTATAGAGAATGCACAGCCACTGGTTCTCAATTATGTAAAGGGAACTCTGGGACTTGCACACAACGGCAATCTGGTAAATGCTCCTGAGCTTAGACGTGAGCTGGAACTCACAGGCGCTATATTCCAGACTACAATTGATTCTGAGGTAATAGCTTACCATATAGCCAGGGAGAGAGTTAAGTGCGGTTCCGTTGAGGAGGCTGTCACTAGAGCTCTCAAGAAAGTAAGGGGATCATATTCACTTGTCATCATGAGTCCTAGAAAGCTTATTGGAGCCAGAGATCCATTTGGTTTCAGACCGCTTTGTATAGGAAAGCGTGATAACGCATACATACTGGCATCTGAGAGCTGTGCGCTCGATACAATAGGTGCCGAATTTGTCAGGGATGTGGAGCCTGGAGAGGTTGTAACCATATCACCTGAGTACGGAATCCAGTCGTACAAGAACATGTGCCAGGAGCAGCATGCAAGATGTATATTTGAGTATATATACTTTGCGAGACTTGATTCAGTCATAGATGGAATGTCTGTGTACGATTCGCGTATCACAGCCGGAAGATGCCTTGCAAAGGACAGCCCGGTTGACGCTGATGTGGTAGTTGGAGTTCCTGAATCGGGAAATGCAGCGGCCATGGGCTATTCACTTGAATCGGGTATTCCATATGGAACGGCATTTGTCAAGAATGGATATGTGGGAAGAACATTCATAAAGCCACAGCAGAGCCAGAGAGAGTCCAGCGTGCGTGTCAAGCTGAACGTCCTTAAGGAGGCTGTAAATGGCAAGCGTGTCATAATGATAGATGACTCTATAGTTCGTGGAACTACGAGTGACAGAATAGTTGGCATGCTCAGGGAGGCAGGAGCGACTGAGGTCCATGTAAGGATCAGTTCACCTCCATTCCTGTATCCATGCTACTTTGGAACTGACATTCCGGACAGAGAACAGCTCATAGCATACAACAGGTCTGTAGATGATATATGCAAGATCATAGGTGCCGACTCTCTGGCGTACCTGAAGATGGAGAGACTTCCGGAGCTCTCAGGCGGAAGACAGTACTGCCATGGATGTTTCAGCGGCCAATATCCTATGAAACCGCCTACAGAGGACATCAGAGGCGACCACGAAGACTTCAAGAGAGGCTCGGAGTCTCATATTATATCATGAGGAGGGGCCCGCGTAAGCGGGAGGAGTCCTGGTGATAGCGCACGAAAGTGCGCACTTGTCGCAAGACAAGATATGAGGAGGGGCCCGCGTAAGCGGGAGGAGTCCTGGTGATAGCGCACGAAAGTGCGCACTTGTCGGAAGACAATAAAGTAAAAATTCGGAATCATATCAGCGGAAAAGCAGATATTGATTCCGAATTTCTGGTTTATGCAAAAAAAGCATGGAAATAATCTGAAACCCATGTATAATAGTTGTGTGATAAGATATAAAAGCATTTGTCAGCTGGCAGATGCGGGAGACTACAGGAAGAAAGAGGTAAAGACATGAGTAAGGACAAGTACGAAAGCCCACTGTGTGAAAGATACGCTAGTAAGGAAATGCAGTATATTTTCTCACCTGATATGAAGTTTAAGACATGGAGAAAGCTGTGGATAGCTCTTGCTGAGACAGAGAAGGAGCTTGGTCTCAAGGACGAGAACGGCAATCCAAGAATCACAGATGAGCAGATCGAGGAGCTCAAGGCTCACGCTGATGACATCAACTATGATGTTGCCAGAGAGAGAGAAAAGCTGGTTCGTCACGACGTAATGAGCCACGTATATGCATACGGTGTTCAGTGCCCTAAGGCAGCAGGAATAATCCACCTTGGAGCAACAAGCTGCTATGTAGGCGATAACACAGATGTTATCGTTATGACAGAGGCATTAAAGCTTGTCAGAAAGAAACTCATCAATGTTATAAATGAGCTGGCAAAGTTCGCAGATCAGTACAAGGATCTCCCAACTCTTGCATTTACACATTTCCAGCCTGCACAGCCAACGACAGTCGGCAAGCGTGCAACACTCTGGATGCAGGAGCTGCTCCTTGACCTCTCTGATATAGAGTACATGATCAGCCAGCAGAAGCTTCTCGGATCAAAGGGAACAACAGGAACACAGGCAAGTTTCCTTGAGCTCTTCGGAGGAGATCACGAGACAGTGAGAAAGATAGATGGAAAGATTGCTGAGAAGATGGGATTTGCTGAGTGCTATCCTGTATCAGGCCAGACATATTCAAGAAAGGTCGACTCAAGAGTTCTTAATGTGCTCTCAGGCATCGCACAGAGTGCACACAAGTTCTCAAATGATATCAGACTTCTCCAGCACTTAAAGCAGATAGAGGAGCCATTTGAGAAGAACCAGATTGGTTCATCAGCTATGGCATACAAGAGAAACCCAATGAGAAGTGAGAGAATCGCATCACTTGCCAATTATGTAATGTGCGACGCGCTCAATCCTGCTATCACAGCCGCAACACAGTGGTTTGAGAGAACACTTGATGACTCAGCAAATAAGCGTATCTCAGTTCCAGAGGCATTCCTCGCAGTTGACGGAATCCTTGATCTGTACCTAAACGTTGTTGATGGTCTTGTGGTATATGACAAGGTTATCTACCAGTGCTTCATGAAGGAGATTCCATTCATGGCAACAGAGAATATTATGATGGATGCTGTTAAGCGTGGTGGCAACCGTCAGGAGCTTCATGAGAAGATCAGAGAGTACTCAATGCTTGCTGGTGAGCAGGTCAAGAAGTACGGAAGAGAGAATGATCTCGTTGACCGTATCGCAGCAGACCCTGACTTTGGCATGACAAAGGAGGAGATCGTATCTATCCTTGAGCCAAAGAACTTCGTAGGTCGTGCTCCTGAGCAGACAAGAGAGTTCCTTGCAGAGGTCATTCAGCCTATCCTCGATGAGAACAAGGATATCCTCGGTGTTACTGCGGAGATCAATGTATAAAGATCTGAATTAAAATGTATATAGAGTAAATAAGACGCTGGCGCATTTACGCTGGTGGTATGTCCGCTTAATATTGGATATATCCCAAGGTTTATGTGCTGGCGCTTTTTGTATTCAAATTTATAAGTGATTGTGCCAATATGGTTAGAAAAAAATAACTAGAGAAGACTAAATTTACTTAAGTTATCTTTTGATATAGTAATGATAGTTATTGAATAGCCTTGGAATGATATAGTATAATATTATAAATAATAATTGGAGGTTGATAGTATGCCAGAAATATCACTGTTTTATGGAATCAGAATAACTATGTATTATGATGATCATAAACCGCCACATTTTCATGCAGAATATAACGGAAATAAAGCTATAATAGATATAAATGAAGCACGGGTTATAAAAGGTGCATTGCCTTCAAGGCAGTTAAAGCTCATACTTGCATGGTGCGTAATTCATCAAGATGAGTTAATGCAGAATTGGGAATTATCGAAGGATGGTTTGCCATTAAACAGAATAAATCCATTGATTTAAAAGTTATGTATTATACAGAGAGGGGGAATTGGCATGATATATGATATAGTACAGGTAGTTCCATTTGAAGATTATACAGTATATGTGTATTTTGAGGATGGCAAAATTGTATGTTATGATGCAAAACCACTACTGGGTAAGAAAGTGTTTGAACCGCTTAGAGACAAAGATTTCTTTTTGAATTCATGTACAATTTTGAATGGAACTTTGGCATGGGATGTGACAGGAACGAGGGATACATCAAAATGTCTGGATATTGATCCGGATACGTTATATGAATTGGAAAATGTTAAAGAGAAAATAGCGTAACATAAATCGGTATACAGTAAACTATAAATAGCTGGTGTATGGACGAAACGTCTGTGCGCCAGTTTTTTTGTGCAGACAATAATACAGAGTTTGTATATGCACAGGATTTGGGTGGCTGTCGGGGCAACTATGAAAAAACTGATCAGCGTGATATAATGAGCATTGTTCGATGTATTTATGAAATATAAGGGGATATATTATTATGATGAAACTGACAAAGGAAGAACAGCACAGGCAGTGCATAAAAGAGATCAAAGCGACGCTGCTTGTGGTATTTATATGTTTTTTATGGCATGTGCTAACCGCGTTCCTGCTAAATGACACCGGGTGGACGGTATTCCATATGCCGGCGTGGTTTGTGGTCTCGGTGCTTGGAACAGTGGTGCTTGCGGTGATCGGGGTATTCTGGCTGCTTAAGTTTGTGTTCGTAGATTTCCAATATGAAGAGGATGAGAGTGAGGGTGAAAATGAACAGTAATCAGATATTGATCTTATCGGTTTTTCTCGGATATCTGTTATTCAATATTGTGGTGAGCTTTGTCTATAGCAGAAGGGCGGAGAAAAGTCTGCACACAACGTCCGAGAAGAAGTATTTCATAGGCGGAAGAAATATGAACGGAATCGTCCTAGCCATGACGATCATGGCGACATACACTTCCGCAAGTTCATTTATATCAGGGCCAGGTGCAGCGGGTCTTACATATGGATATGCACAGGCGTGGATAGCTGCTATCCAGGTCCCGGTCACATTTCTGGTGCTCGGTGTGCTTGGAAATAAGCTTGCGATAGTGTCCAGACGAACGGGCGCTGTGACAGTGGTGGGATACTTCAAGGCGAGATACAAGAGCGATGCGCTGGTGGTCATCACGAGCCTTGGACTTATAGTTTTCTTCATAGCACAGATGATAAGCCAGTTTACAGGCGGGGCCACACTTATAGCATCCATAACGGGAATGGATCATGTGACTTCACTTTTGATATTTGGCACAGTCGTGATATTGTATACAGCTATTGGCGGATTCAGTGCGGTTGTCATAACTGACACGATTCAGGGAATAGTAATGTGTATCGGAACATTCCTGTTTATATTCTTTGTCTTAAGGAGCGGGGGCGGTCTTGCCGCGATAGATGCCGGTCTTCAGACAAATCTGCCAGAGGTGTACGATGATATTTTCTCGAAATACACGCCAGGAGGACTGCTCAGCTATTGGGTGCTTGTGGGATTTGGAACGTTGGGACTTCCCCAGACTGCTGTGCGCGCCATGGGATTTAAGGATACGAAGAGCATGCACAGAGCGATGTGGATCGGAGTTCTCACATGCAGCTTTGTGATCGTGGGAATGCATCTTGCAGGAACATGGGCTGGCGCACTTGTCGATACGGACAATCTTCCAACTTCGGATTATTTTATACCATATATAGTACAGAAGATCATGCCGCCTGGAATAGCAGCGATATTCCTCGCAGCGCCGATGGCAGCAGTCATGTCGACAGCGGATTCGCTCCTCATACTTGCCACAGCAGCTATAGTGAAAGATCTGTGGAAGAATTACGTGGTGGGTGATGATCCGGTGAAAAATGAGAAATACGACAAGAATGTCAAGCTGGTGAGCACGATACTTACGATGTTGCTCGGCGTGGTGGTGATGGTTCTCACGATCAATCCGCCGGATATAATTTTCATGCTCAACATGTTTGCATTTGGCGGACTTGAATGCACATTCTTCTGGCCCCTTGTGGGAGGCCTGTTCTGGAAGAAGGGAACTAAGCAGGCGGCGGTGTGCAGCAGCGTAGGCGCGATCGCGACATATATATTTGCAACGTATTTTATCAAGATCGCCGGGATAAATGCGGTCGTGTGGGGACTGATGGTAGGTGCGGTGCTGTACTTTGGAATTGGATTTGTAACGGGAAGAAAAGGACTTGATCCGGATATTCTGGACAAGTGCTTTTGATATGTGCGCAGGATGTATGAACTTGAAAATAGAGTTGAAAGGTAAAACTAAGCATGAATGAGATAAACGACAACAAAAAAGCTATGTCCGAGGATGTGAAACAGGCGCTGATAAGGTTTAACAAGGACAACATCTATGTCCAGAACCTGAAGATAGAGCTGGTCGATATGAGCCTTGGATATGTGAAGGGCAAGATGATGGTCACAGAGGATGTCCTGAATCCATATGGTTCTGTGCATGGTGGATGCCTGTACTCACTTGCGGATATAGTGAGCGGGATCGCAGCATGTACCTACGGAAAGTTTTCTTCAACTATAGATGGAACCATGACATATATAGCTCCGGCTATGAACACGGAGTATCTCATCTGTGAGGGAATCGAGATCCGCCAGGGCAAGAAGGTGTCACTGTACGAGGCAAATATTTACGATGACAAGGGACAGCTTGTAGACAAGGCAAGGTTCTCATTCTACATGATGAACCGTTCTGTTGTGGAATAGATGGGAGATGTAAGGCAAGGTGAAATATACAAATGTTATCTCAGGAAAGTTCGTAGACAGGCCAAACAGGTTCACAGCCCATGTGGAGATAGACGGAGTTACAGAGACCGTGCACGTAAAGAACACAGGGAGGCTTAGCAGTTTGCTGATACCGGGGAACACGGTCAGCCTTGAGAAGTCTGCAAATCCAAAACGCAAGACGAAATACGATCTCATAGCGGTGGAGGATCCAAAGCTTGGCTGGGTGAACGTGGACAGTCAGGTGCCGAATAAGGTGGTTTTGGAATGGCTTAAAACTAAGGATTATGACTTTATAAAGCCGGAGTATGTATACGGGGATTCAAGGATTGATTTCTATATGGAAAAGGATGGCACGAAGTATCTCATGGAGGTCAAGGGCTGTACGCAGGAGATCGGTGGTATAGGATATTTCCCAGATGCACCCACCGACAGGGGAGTCAGGCATTTGCGGGAGCTGATGAAGGCGGTCTCCGAGGGATATAAATGCTATGTTGCATTTGTCATTCCGATGACAGGGATAACTGAGGTCAGGCCAAATGCGGAAATACACAGGGAGTTTGCGGAGACTTTCTATGAGGCGAAGGCTGCCGGCGTGGAGGTGTTAAATCTCATATGCCGGGTTACACGGGATGAGCTGGAGATAGTGGAGCGTTGGATTCCAGATCGTGGATGAGAATGATGAGGAATATATAATGGTTTGCAGGCTGTCGTAGATGGTAAGTGATTTAGAAGATATAAGTAGCTTTGGTAAGAAATAGGAGATAACAGATAAATAGATTAGTCTACGGAGCGTAGAACCCGCATAGATTCACCATATTCTACGCCTCGTGGGTGTGATTGGCAATAAAATGGGAAGATAATTGAGCCAGAAAGGAGGAAAGCAGATGAACCAGATTAAAATTGGGCGATTCATCGCTGATGAGAGAAAGAGAAAGGGATATACTCAAAAACAGCTTTCTGAAAAACTTGGAATCAGCGATAAAACAATTTCAAAATGGGAACGAGGAGTTTCCCATAGTTAAAGATACCACACCAAATATGATGAACCCACGCTTATACACTACCAGCTATAATAAGCCGTAAGGACAGCAATTTGACACTGCTGTCCTTTCTTTATATAAAATTGCAGTACACAGAAAAAAGCTGTAAAATAATAAATATATTTGTCCTTGTAACAATTCTCGGACATTTGCCTGTTATACTATCTGCAAAAAGAAAAGGAAGTGACAATATGAAGCAGATTTTAATTGTCGAAGACGATAATCTTTTGAATAAAACGCTTACTTATAATTTGGAATTGGACGGTTACACAATAACTTCTGTTCTGAATGCAAGGACAGCCGCTGAATCATTAAAAACAAACATTTTTGATTTGGTATTGCTGGATATAAATTTACCAGACGGAAATGGTTATGACCTATGCCGTCTTATCAAGCCAGAGCATTCTGATACAGTAGTTATATTTCTAACTGCCAACGATCAGGAAAGCGATCAGATACGAGGATATGAAGCTGGTGCAGTGGATTATATCACGAAACCTTTTTCGATTAGTGCTTTGCAGCGAAAGATCAAAGCCATGTTCGCTATGTTGGAACATCACAAACCAGCTAAGGATATTTACGAGGATGGTAGCCTGTTTCTGGATTTTTCGGAACAATTTGCAAGTTTGAACGGGAAACCATTAGCGCTTTCTGCGATGGAATATAAAATGCTGAACCTATTTCTTAAAAATCCGAAGCAGGTACTTACCCGCCAACAACTTTTGGAAAGGCTGTGGGACATTGATGAAAAATATGTAGATGAACATACCCTTACTACTTCTATCAGCCGCATTCGCAGTAAGATTGAAGCGGATGGCGACACATATATCAAAACGGTTTACGGTATGGGTTATCAATGGACAGGAGGCGAAAAGAAATGAAACTGAATAACCTTTCTGCTAAGAAAATTTGTAGACTGATTAGTGCTGGCATGGCTTTCTCTATGCTGGTAATTACTGGTATTTTCGGCGGTATAATGCAGGATACACGAATTTTCATAGCGGGTGGAACATTGACACTCTGTGCATTTTTCTGGATTTGGCTATTGGTGCTGTTTTTTGGAAAACGCCTTTCTCATTTTACTTCTAATTTGTGCCGGACGCTGGACAACATGATTGATGGAAACGAGGAATTACAAAAGTCAAATGATAGTGAAACTCTTTTTGCCCGTATCAACCACCGCTTAATCCGGTTGTATGAGATTATGCAGAAAAACCGACACAAGGTAGACATGGAACGACAGGAGCTTCAAATGCTGATTTCTGATATTTCGCATCAAGTAAAAACGCCTGTCAGCAATTTGCAAATGGTAACGGACACACTTTTAACAAAGCCTGTTTCAGAAGAAGAACGGATGGACTTTTTACAAGGCATACGCAGTCAGACTGATAAACTGGATTTTCTGTTCCAAGCACTGGTTAAAACATCCCGGTTGGAAACCGGAGCGATACGATTAGAAAAGAAAGACAGCAGCTTATTCCATACGCTTGCACAAGCCATGAGCAGTATTGTATATGCCGCAGAGAAAAAAGAAATTGCTGTATCCGTGGATTGCCCGGAAAATTTGATAATCTCCCATGACAGCAAGTGGACAAGCGAAGCCCTTTTCAATCTGCTGGACAATGCAGTAAAATACACTCCGTCAGGTGGAAAGATTTCTGTATCAGTGGTTCAGTGGGAAATGTACGTAGAGGTCAAAGTGACCGACACCGGCAGGGGCATTTCAGAAAGCAATCAGGCTGCCATCTTTCGGCGCTTCTATCGTGAGGAAGAAGTACACGATCAACAGGGTGTGGGAATAGGTTTGTATTTGGCTCGTGAGATTGTAACAAGGCAAGGGGGCTATATCAAGGTCGTTTCAGAGCTGGGGCAAGGCTCAGAATTTTCTATTATGCTTCCTGTAAGGTAAGATACAGCCACTTTTTTTGAAATGTCCGAGCGTTGTAACATTTCATCTCGATTTTCGATAAAAATTTTTCCTACCTCGGACATTTGTGTAACATTTGTGGTTTACAATGACTTCATCAACAGGTAGAAAGCCTTGAAAGGAGCATTTGAATATGAGCATTTTACAAACAATCGACTTAAAGAAGTATTACGGCACAGAACCAAACATCACTCGTGCCCTTGATGGTGTAAATTTTACTGTGGAACAGGGAGAATTTGTTGCCGTAGTTGGAACTTCCGGCAGCGGCAAGTCTACGTTACTCCACATGATGGGAGGACTTGATACCCCCACTTCCGGCAGCGTGATTGTACGGGGGGAAGAACTTGCGAAAAAGAATGATGATGAATTGACAATTTTCCGCCGTCGTAACATAGGGTTTATTTTCCAAAACTACAATCTGGTTCCGATTTTGAATGTATATGAAAACATCGCCCTGCCTGTGGAATTGGATGGTGATACCGTAGATAAGAAATTTATGGACGAAGTTGTGTATATGCTGGCTTTAGAAGATAAGCTGGAAAATATGCCAAACAATCTTTCAGGCGGTCAACAGCAGCGTGTAGCGATTGCACGAGCTTTAATTACAAAGCCGGCGATTGTCCTTGCTGACGAACCGACTGGAAATCTCGACAGCAAGACCAGTGCAGATGTGTTAGGACTTTTGAAACGTACCAGCGGAGAATTTAATCAGACCATTGTAATGATTACTCACAATAACGAGATTGCCCAGCTCGCAGACCGCATTGTGCGGATTGAGGATGGCAAAATTGTAGGTTAAAGGAGGTGGGAATTATGAATTATCCTTTTGAAAATGATACAGAGAGAATAGAGAAAAGGATTGCTGAAAAGAGTGTATTCTCTGAAAAGAATAGGACATTTCTAATCAGAGTTATCATCTTGATTGCGGCATTTCTGTTGAGCTTTTCTGGTATTCTTTTGTGCAATGCAACGCTTAGTACGCAGCAGATCGCCCATGTAAATAATACAACTGAAGCAGTAGGAACTGTTTTAGGAATTGTTATTGTACTTCTTTGTACGGCAGGGCTGGCTGTCAAAAATATTCTTTATGTATCTGTACTGCAACGAGTACATGAATTTGCACAATTACGGGCAATCGGCGCAACATACCAGCAAATTAAATCAGTGGTCAAGAAAGAACGTGACAAAATAGCAAAACCTTGCATTGTGTTGGGAACAGTCATCGGTTTTCTGGTAAACATAGTTTTACCACTTCATTTTTACTGGATACCAAGCATTGTATGTGCGGTAATCTCCGGCATATTTATTTGGATTATCACAGCTTTGGCTTTTCAAGCACCAGCGAAAATGGCTGCATCTACATCACCAATAGAAGCACAACATACACAGGCAACAAACTATTTTAGAAGTGTTGGGGCAAAGCGTAAACTTACGCCTATAAGAATCGGGTGGATGTATTGTAGAGCCAATAGAAAGAAAGCTGCCTATACATTTTTATCTCTCATTATGAGTGGGATTTTAATGTTCGGTGTTTTTTCAATATTGAATGCGATAAATCCCGAAAGACTTGCGTCACAACCTTACCAGGGAAATAGTGATGTATTTGTACTACTAAATTCAACGGCTGATGAAGAATCCACCTATGATTTAATGAAATCTACACCATTTACAGAAGAAAAAAAGCAAAAATTGTATAACATTTCAGGTGTAAAAGATGTTTATGAATTGTATATGCTGGACGGCATTCTGACAAATTCAGAGGGGGAAAAATTTGAACTGTCCATTGAAAATGCTGTAAATCCAGAAACATTTAAAAATGAAATTGTTGAGGGTATGCAACCAAGTCATGAATTACAGAATGGAGCAATTCCTGTTGCTATCAATAGACAGTCTCCTTATTATCAGAAACTGAATATGCAGCTTCAAGTTGGAGATTATCTGCCGTATATCATAGATACAGGATATGGTCAAAAAGAAGTGGAGTTAGTTGTAAGCGGATTTGTAGAAAACAGCGATACTGGGCTTGTTATTTATACAAGTGGTGAAAATATGAAATCACTGTCAGAAATGAATTGTACGCTTGCATGGTATATTTGTTTGGATGATAACGGAAAAGACGTAGCAACAGAGATAATCAAAGAAATTTTTATAGATGACGACAGAGTTGATGTGTCTGTTTTGGCTGATGATGTTATGGCATTGGAAGATTACTTCCATAATGCGAAAGTCATCATTACAGTTTTGGTGGTGCTTATTAGTCTGTTTTCATTTATAAATATGCTGAATACCAGCATTACAAATGCCATTGCCAGAAGACACGACTATGCACTACTGGAAGCTACAGGTATGACAAAATTGCAGTTGCGAAAAGTACAGCAGTCGGAAAGTTTCATCTATCTGGTTGGAAGTTTTATAGGAAGCTGCATTTTAGGCATACCAATCGGATTGCTGCTTTGTACCCAAATATCAAAAATTCCCGGACTTTCATACTTTGAATATCACTTCCCAGTTCTTTTTGTGCTTTTATACTTTGCTGCGGTTGTGATGGTCTATCATGTAGTATCAGTATATCAAAAGAAATCTTTGCAACAGCACTCAATTATAGAGCGCATTAGAACGATAGGCTAAGTTTTAATAATCCGTCAGCTCCACAATTACATTACTCTGCTGATACAGCCAGTCCGTAAATTCTTTCGGGCTGGCTGTTCCTGTTTTTACAGCCTTTTTTCTCTGCAAGGCTTCTTTCTTAAAGTCGGAAAAGGCAGCCTGTATTTTTTCCAGACGGTCAGCCGGAAAGCCTGCGGTATTTTTTACCCGGTTTATTTTGTTGCGCCAGTTCTGGCATTCATTTTTATAAAGCAGGTCATAGTTATTTTCTCTTGCCCTTTCGTCAAATTCCCGCTTGTTTTGAAGCGCCTGTGCTTTTCGGCACTTGTCGCTGCACAGTTCATACCGCTGGCTCTTTGCCAGAAAATATTTCCCACAGACCTTGCACTGCCGGAAGCAAAGCCCCCAGTCATTCAGCCGGTTCAGATAATAGGTAATCAACGGGTAGAGGGACGCATAGG
>NZ_QTXH01000010.1:294-102045 GCF_003461545.1 Coprococcus sp. AF16-22 | reverse complement strand
AGGAAAAGTCATAGTGTCCTTGACAAAGGGTACACTTTATAGCAAGTGCCATTATTCTTGTTATCCAGTGGTTTATGGGTAACGGAACAATTAACAGGTGGCTTGCAGACTAAAGTTCGGAGCTTGGCTCTGAACAAATTCCATATTATAAACTAAGCCCTTAGCTGTGGTTAATAACCATAGTTAAGGGCTTTTTTGTCGTTGCCAAAGCATCTGTAGGGAGCTGCCAGTGGCAGGTCCTGTAGGTGCTTATTTATCTTTCAAGTGGTCTTTGAATGCTTCCACGAGAGCGTCACTTAATTCCTGTGATGGAACTTTTGCCCAACGCTGTGTGGTGTCGAACTCTGGATAATGGTAACGCCAGTTATCGTATTCTTCTCTGTTGATTTCTTCGGAAGATAGCTTGTCTGCCTGTTCTTTCCAAGCATACAGCATTTTGAGGAGTTCATATGCTTCTCTGCCTTTGTCCTTGTTGACCTTTAAGCATACCTCTCCGTCTGCTTCACTGACAGTAAGACCGTAAATATCTTCAAGGGTAAACAGAGTGTGCATAAGACCGATATAGCTGTCTATGTCAGGAACATCAAGAGCCTGTGGAGAAACATCAAGCACCTGTGCCAATGCATTTGTAAGGTCTGCTTTCGGTTTGCGTGTACCAGTTTCGTACTGTGCCAAACGCACATCAGCACTCTTTTCTGGAAAACCGATTGCTGTACCGAGATACTTTTGTGTCATACCACGCATTAGTCTGAAAAAATGTATTCTTTCGCTGATAGCCATAATGATACGCTCCTTTTATATTTAGTGAAATAAGTATAGCAGAAATGTTTAGTGGAAGTCAAGAAAAACCGAAACAAAAATGTTTAATATTTTCTTTGCAACCACTTGACAATAGCAAATATGTTTAGTAAAATAAATTACGAATTAAACAAATATGCTTAATGCGACAACTGAATGACCGTCCGAAAAGCCAAACCGCCAAGACCTCGTCGGAGCAAGTTCCGTATCGTTCGCTTGTGTGCAAGCACAAAAGCTCATTCGCTGCACTGCTCCTCCTCTTCCCCAAAAGTCTCCGACTTTTCGGGAACCCCTATACGAGCGAGCGCCTGATGTACTGCGGTGCATTGGGACAGCACAGCGCCTGCCGACAAGCAGGAGTGCCTGTTGGAACTTTAACACGGAGAAAGCGGCAAGCAAAAAATTATTTTAAGAAAGGAAGAAAAAGGATATGGAAAACAGATTTATCCGAGCCGAAGATGTGGCTCAGGAACTAAACGTATCAAAACCTTATGCATATAAACTCATCAGACAATTAAATGAGGAATTGAAAGCAAAGGGCTTTATTACGATTGCAGGGCGTGTAAATCGCCAGTATTTTTACGAAAGGCTCTACGGAGCAGGAAAGGGGGAAATGTAAATGCCGGTATTTAAGAATGAAGATAACGGTACTTGGTATGTGATGGCAAGGTATGTGAACTGGAAAGGGGAACGCAAGCAGAAATGCAAGCGTGGCTTTGCTACCAAACGAGAAGCACAGGAATGGGAAAGAATGTTCAAATTGCAGACTTCTTCAGACCTTGATATGAGTTTTGAAGCCTTTACGGAGCTTTATATCAATGATGTGAAGAACCGTTTGAAGGAAAACACGTGGCTTACCAAAGAGCATATCATACGCACAAAGATACTTCCGTATTTCGGGAAACTGAAAATCAGCGAGATTTCCACAAAGGAGATTATTACTTGGCAGAATGAAATGCTTGCCTATCGTGATGAGAAGAAAAAGCCTTATTCACAGACGTATCTGAAAACGCTGCACAATCAGTTGTCCGCCATTTTCAATCACGCTGTCCGCTACTATGAACTGCGTTCCAATCCTGCGGCAAAGGTGGGAAATATGGGACGTGAGGAACACAAGGAAATGCTGTTCTGGACAAAGGAAGAATACAAGAAATTCTCTTTTGAGATGATGGACAAGCCTGTTTCCTTTTATGCGTTTGAAATGCTTTACTGGTGCGGTATCCGAGAGGGCGAGCTGTTAGCTTTGACTCCGGCAGATTTCAACTTTGATAAGGAAACAGTCACAATCAATAAATCCTATCAGCGTTTGAAAGGGCAGGATGTGATTACTTCTCCGAAAACGAAAAAGAGCAACCGCACGATTAAAATGCCGAAGTTTCTGTGTGAGGAAATGAAAGAATATCTCGGTATGCTTTACGGATTGAAGAAGAAAGACCGTATCTTTACGGTGACGAAAAGCTATCTTCATCACGAGATGGACAGAGGGGCAAAGGCGGCAGGCGTGAAGCGTATCCGCATTCACGATCTCCGTCACAGCCACATTTCACTCTTGATTGATATGGGCTTTTCTGCGGTGGCGATTGCTGACCGAGTTGGTCACGAAAGTATTGATATTACTTATCAGTACGCACACCTCTTTCCGTCAAAGCAGATTGAGATGGCAGAAAAATTAGATGATTTAGGGAAAGGAGATTTTGAAAATGTCAGCTAAGAACAGAGATAACAAAAATCGTTGGAGGAATATCACAGTAGGGTTTCGAGTATCGCCCGAAGAAAACGAACTCATTAACAGAGCTGTAGCTCTATCAGGATTGCCAAAACAGGAGTATTGTTACCGCCGTTGCTTAAATCAGGATGTGGTGGTACAGGGCAATCCGAGAGTGTATAAGGCGTTGAAAACGGAATTTGCCACAGTCCTTGCGGAACTGAAAAGGATTGAAGCAGGAAAAGGTGTGGATGATGAACTGCTGAGTGTAATAGAACTGATTTCCATTATTCTCGGCGGTTTGAAAGGAGAGGATGCGAATGGAGAATAAAAAAGAAATGACTATTCCAAATGTATCTGCGGCAACAGATGCGGAACAGTCACTTTCCAAATGTACTGACAATAGTATAGTCAATCAGGATACGGATTTCAAGGGGTACGAGCAATCTTTTGAAGAAATGCAAAGGGAAATACTCAGACAGTTAGACCCTTCCTATCTGAAAACAGTATCAATGACAACGCTGTATGATACGGTGTTTGAGGTTCAGACACCACTTATCGACGGTCTGCTCCAAAGGGGAACTTACCTTTTCGTAGGTTCCCCGAAAGTGGGAAAGAGCTTTATGATGGCACAGCTTGCCTATCATATCAGCACAGGCACACCGCTTTGGGAGTATAAGGTGCGTAAGGCAACGGTGCTTTATTTTGCCCTTGAAGATGATTACCCACGTTTGCAGAAGCGATTGTTTCAGATGTTCGGTGCAAAGGAGACAGGCAATCTGTATTTCGCAACGGAATGTAAAACGGTCAATGGCGGACTGGAAGAACAGATAAGAGGGTTTATGAGGGAACACCCAGACACAGGCTTGATTATCATAGACACCTTAAAGCGTGTGCGTGAAGCAGGCGGAGCAGATTACAGCTACGCAAGTGATTATGATGTTGTGGCAAGGCTGAAAGCGTTGGCAGACAGTTACAAGGTTTCAATGCTTATTGTTCATCATACACGCAAACAAAAATCGGAAGATATATTCGATATGATTTCAGGCACGAATGGTCTGATGGGTGCGGCAGACGGTGCATTTGTTCTCAGTAAGGACAAGCGTACTTCCAACAATGCCACACTTGATGTTGCTGGCAGAGACCAGCAGGATATGAAAATCCATCTTGTAAGGGACAGCGAGCGATTGGTGTGGAACTTTGCAAAATCGGAAACGGAGATGTGGAAAGAACCGCCCGAACCTCTGCTTGAGAAGATAGCGGATACGCTCTTTTCGGAAAGTGACAGATGGGAAGGAACTGCTTCGGAACTTTGCGAAAGGCTTGCGGTGGATATAAAGCCGAATGTACTTTCTTTAAGGCTCAGTATCAACGCAAGCAGGCTGTTTCGTGATTACGGTATCCGTTATCAGAACAGCCGCACACACGACGGAAGAAAGGTTTCACTTTGGAAAGAAACCGAGCAGACGGCGTGACAAACGGTGTCAAAGGTGTCAATGTTTTTGAGAGCAGCACGCTGTGAAAAACATTGTCACCATCGTCACACTTTGACACCGGATAAAGTTTAGGGGAGTGTGCAGAGAGTGCCTTTTCAAAGGCGGCTCTTTGGTCTCGCCTGCTGGCTCGGTCGGTTCGCAGGCGTGTGTGCCACCGGCACACGCTCACCCCTCGGAGAGCCTTCGGAGAACGCAAAACCTGTTTACAGGTCGCATTTTTGATGGGTGTACCCGTCAAAAGTGCTTTTGCGTTACTTTTGACAAAAGTAACAAAACCTGAGAATGTTGAAATTTACAGATGGGAGATGAAAAAATGCAGAGAACGATAAGTGCAATGGTCGGTAAAGGCTCGGTCAATCACAATAGCCGAAAGTTCCGAGCAGAAAATGTAGACGGAACTCGTACTCATCTCAATATCGACTACTGCAATGAAAATATAAAGACAGTTTATCACGAATTGTTTGATGAAGCATTGGAAAGATACAATGCCAAGCAGATAAGGTCAGACCGAAAGATAAAAGATTATTATGAAAAAATCCGAAGTTCCAAGCAGGAAAAACCGTTCCACGAAATCATTTTACAGGTGGGCGGTAAGGGAAATATGAACGCCGATACGGAAAACGGAGAACTGGCAAAGCAGATTTTAGATGAATACTATCAGGGTTTTCAGGAGCGAAATCCACAGCTTCGGGTGTTCTCGGCTCATCTGCATATGGATGAAGCTACACCACATCTGCACATAGATTTTGTACCTTTTACCACAGGCAGCAAGCGTGGACTTGATACAAGAGTGTCACTAAAGCAGGCTCTTGCAACGCAAGGTTTTAAGGGCGGCAGTCGTGGCGATACGGAGTGGTCGCAATGGATACAGTCCGAAAAAGAACAGCTTGCGGCGGTGATGGAACGTTATGGGATTGAGTGGGAACATTTAGGCACACACGAAAAACATCTTTCTGTTTTGGATTATAAAAAGCAGGAAAGAGAAAAAGAAGTGGCGGCATTAGGTGCGAAAATCGAGCAGAAACAGATTGAATTTGATGTGTTGTCGGAACGAGTATTGAACTATGATAAGGCAAAAGACGAGCTGTCAAATCTTGAAATAGAGCTTGATACTGCACCGAAATATCAGTTGCCAGAACCAGAGAAATTTATGACTGCAAAGGCATATAAAACCAAAATGGCAGAGCCGGTTGTAAGGAAATTGAAGCAACTTGTCAAAACGGTGCTTGCCCGCTGCTTTGAGGGGTGGGACAACTATCATAGGCTGAATACAGCGAATGCACAGTTATACCGCACCAATCAGCGTTTGGAGAAAGTCAATGAAAGATTGACCGAAGAAAACAAAATCCTAAAAGCAGAAAATAAAGATTACAGCCTGCTCCGTAAGGTTTTTGGTCGCAAACAGATAGATGATTTGTTGGAGCAGGCAAGAACAGTTAAAGGTCGCAAGCGTGATAATACACGATCACGATAGACAAAAATCACAGGAGGAAAAGGAAAATGACAAAGACAATTTTTGAAGAAATGGGCGGAACTTATAGACAGGTGGGTGATTATTTATTGCCGAACATCACAGTACCAGCCGAAGAAGAAATAGAGCCGATTGGTTTATGGGGGAAACGACATGCAAGGCATTTAAAGGAACACTATAAAGTGTTATATATGAACCTGCTGACAAGCGGAAAGCTGCATAGTTATCTTGCAGAAGTCGATAAGCAAGCAGAGGATATGTTTCTTCGACTGGTAAAGGAATATGCCGACAGACAAGATGTGACGGAACAATTAAAGAAAGATAATCCCTACGAATGGATTGGAAGAATGAATAATATTCAGGCTTGTGTGAGGGAAGTTGTAGGAACGGAGTTGATTTACACATAAGCGTTTTACGGTATGGTGCTCCTGCGTTTGCTGGAGTGCTGTGGTTGTGGTTGTAAAGAGGTTGTGAAAGATTGAATTTCGTAATGGTTGGATGTATAATTAGGAAGTGAAAATTTTAATTTGCACTTCCATAAGGTGAAATGTATTGACACAAAAAATACAGTATGATAGTATTGCCATTAGAAGAAAGAAAGGCACATTTTGTGTAAGGTGAGGAAATGATTAATAGATAATTTGATTTAAGTAAGACACATATAGTTATTGAGCCTGTAGAGAATAGGTTTGTTTTGTGTACGCTTAAGTTGGATTATCGCAAGAGGCATTTCCTTTGTTTTCCTTTTGGAAAAGAAATAAGGGGCTATTTAGCGAGTCTATTTTTGCGTATGCAAAAAAGACTCGTTTTTGTGTGTTCAAAATAATAATTGGCTCAGACTTCGAAAAGGAGAAACTTTAATGTTGCAGATAAAAAAATTAAATTTAACACATAAAAAAGACCTGAGAATAATTCTTAATGATTTCAACCTTGTGCTAAATGATGGAGATAAGGCAGTTATTATTGGAGAAGAGGGAAATGGGAAATCGACATTAATGAAGTGGATATACAATCCGTCGCTTGTAGAAAACTATATAGAAGCAGATGGGGAAAGGATAATGGGACACGAACGTCTTGGTTATCTTCCGCAGGAGATGCTCGATGAAGATAAGGAAAAAACAATATACGAATATTTTTCTGAAGAGGAAATATTCTGGGAGAAAACGCCTAAAGAATTGTCTGTTATTGCGGGAAAATTTGGAATGAAAAATGATTTTTTCTACAGTAACCAGACAATGGGTAGTCTTTCAGGAGGCGAAAAAGTCAAGACACAACTTATGAGGCTTTTCATTCGCGATGTTTCTGTGCTGTTGTTGGACGAACCTTCCAATGACATCGACATTGCGACGCTTACATTACTGGAAAAAATCATAAATGACTGGAAGCACATTGTGCTTTTTATTTCACACGATGAAACGCTGATAGAGCGTACTGCCAACATGGTGATACATATCGAGCAGATTATACGAAAAACAAAGGCGAGATATACCGTGGCAAAGCTTCCCTATAGACGCTATGTGGAAGAACGGCTTCATAAATTTGAAATCCAAAAACAGCGGGCACTGAGTGACCGTAGGGAGAAAAAGATTCGCGATGAAAAATATCAAAGAGTTATGCAGAGTGTACAAGGTGCATTAAGAAGTTGTACCAGACAAGCACCGTCTGTTGCCAAAAACTTAAAGGACAAAATGCATACGGTTAAGGCAATGGAACGAAGATTTGAAAAAGAAGATGAAAATATGACTCAGATGCCGGAACAGGAAGAAGCAATCTTTGTCAAATTAGGGGATGAAAACTCACACATTCCCGCAGGAAAAACGGTCATAGAATATGAACTTTCAAAGCTTGTGACTCCGGATGGCAAAAGAATTTTAGCAGAAGGAATTCATTTAAAAATAAAAGGTTCAGAAAAAATCTGTATGATAGGAGCCAACGGGGCAGGAAAAACGACTCTTCTAAAAAAGATAGCGGAAGAACTCCTAAATCGGAATGACATTAAAGCAGAATATATGCCTCAAACTTATGAAGACCTGCTGGATTTGGATGTTACACCGGTTGATTACCTTGATAAAACAGGAGATAAAGAAGAGCGTACAAGAATTAGAACATACCTTGGTTCACTTAAATACACACCAGATGAAATGGAGCATCCGATTCGGGAGTTATCAGGCGGACAAAAGGCGAAAGTGCTTCTCTTGAGGATGAGCTTAAGTGGTGCAAATGTTCTTATTCTGGATGAACCGACAAGAAATTTTTCACCATTGTCCGGTCCGGTAATAAGAAAAATGCTCCGAGAATTTCCGGGGGCTGTCATTAGCATTTCTCACGATAGAAAGTATATTGAAGAGGTGTGCGATAAAATATATCAGCTAAATCCTAATGGATTACAGCTAATTGGTGATTGATAACAAAAAGGATGAAAGACTGACAAATTTCAGGCTTTTAGTGAGTTGGAAAGCATACAAAGATTTGAATTTGGAGGATAGATTATGGTACGTACAGAAGATGCATGTGAAATTATAAAATATGCTTTGCAAAACGAAATTAAAGTATATTTAGATGGCGGATGGGGTGTTGATGCACTTCTTAAAAGAGAATCAAGAATACACAATGATATTGATTTGTTTGTTGAACTGAAACATTATCATGATTATATTTATGTGATTAAGCAGCATGGATTTGAGGAAGTAAATACTGATTATACAACGGATGGTCATACTGTCTGGAAAGATGATAAACAAAGAATCATTGATTTACATTGTTTTGAATTTACAGATGACGGAATTGTTTATGAGGGAGATATATTTCCATCAAAAACTTTTTCCGGTATTGGAAAAGTTGGAGATATAACTGTTTCTTGTATTGAACCATTGAGTCAGGTAATGCTTCATTTGGGATATGAACACGATAAAAATGATGTGCATGATGTGATGCTGTTGTGTGAAACATTTCAAATAGCAATACCAGATGAATATAAGGAAAAGTAAAATTTCAGTTTTGTGTTGAATCTCTAAGCAAAATAGCTTATAATTTGACATGCTACATATAGTTATTATCCACAGTTATCGAGTAGGTGTTATCAATGCCGATAACAAAATGATAACATTAGCTCGTATAGGCAGGATAATATGGATATATCAAATAATCAAAAGAACGAGAAACATTACAGAGAATAATTCCTAAACAAAAAGCGTTAGTCTTTGTAGAGTTTGAATAACGGATTAGAATGCCGAAAGCCTGTATTTATGCGGGCTTCCGGCATTTGTTTTATCAAATGGCTCTAGTTTGGCTCTATTTGTGGGCGGGATAAGGGGTGCGAAAGCACTGATGGAGAAATAAAGACATAATGGTAAGGAAAAAGTGATATATGCATCTTGGAAGTACAGGAATACTGAAAATTATAAGTTCAGCTGGAACAAAAAGTATGTTATGTACTGGAGAATTCCGGGAATCTGTGGGGAGTAATTGCGGGAAAAAAGGGAAAAGCGTATAATGCAAGAAAATAATGTTTTCACAGTGTAAAATAGAGGAGAGAACTATCATGCAGAAAATACTGATTGTAGAAGATGATACAAATATCAATAATCTGCTTCAGGAAGCATTGTCCAAAGCAGGCTATTCCTGTGAGCAGGCGTTTTCCGGAACTGAGGCAAAGCTGCTTTTGAATATGCAGGAGCATAGCTATGCACTGGTGTTGCTGGATTTGATGTTGCCGGGAATTACAGGAGAAGCAGTTCTGGAGGAAATACGGAAAAAGGGAAATCTTCCGGTTATTGTTTTGACTGCGAAAGATAGCTTGGATGAAAAGGTAAAGGTTTTAACTAGTGGGGCAGATGATTATATAACGAAACCTTTTGAAATCAGAGAGGTACTGGCAAGAATTCAGGTACAGCTTCGTCATACAGAAGAAAAGGAAATAAAAGAATCTAACCTTTCGTTCAGAGAGATGGTATTGAACAAAGCTACTTTTCAGGTCAGCATTGGTGGAAAAATACTTCCTAAGATAACAAGACAGGAGTTTGCGATTTTAGAATTACTGCTCAGAAATCCGAAGCAGGTTTTCAGTAAAGAGGACATTTTTGAATATGCGTGGGACGAACCATATATGGGTGAAACAAAAACTCTGGATGTACATATAAGCAATATTCGTAAAAAGATAAAAACAGTTACATCTGAGGAATATATTGAAACAGTCTGGGGAATCGGTTATCGTCTTCATCTATAATCTTTACTCTTTTTTTACTATTTATTTGCGTTTGATTAGGATTATTCCTTTATGATAAATGCAGATAAGAAAAAGGAGATGAAAAACTTGAGCGAAATGTTATTGGAAACAAGAAATTTGACTAAGCAATATGGACACCATAAAGCTGTGGACAGTGTCAATATGCATATTAAAAAAGGTGCTATTTATGGTTTTATCGGTCGGAATGGAGCTGGGAAGACAACTTGTCTGAAGATGATCAGTGGACTTTCCAAGCCAACTTGCGGAGAAATCGAGATGTTCGGATACAAGGGAAAGGATTTGCAAAAAGTTCGATCACGGATAGGATGTCTGATTGAGGCACCGGGACTTTATGGAAATATGACTGCATATGAAAATCTGAATATCAAATGCAAGCTGTTTGGAATAAAGAAAAAAAGTTATATTGAAGAAATATTGAGAATTATCGGTCTGGAGGATGTGGGAAAGAAAAAAACAAAACATTTTTCACTTGGAATGAAACAGCGTTTGGGAATTGGTCTTGCTTTGGTTGGAGAACCAGATTTATTAGTTCTTGATGAGCCAATCAATGGATTGGATCCACAGGGTATTGCAGAGATCCGGGATACGATTCAGAGACTTCAGAAAGAGAAGAATATGACAATATGCATTTCCAGTCATATTCTTGAGGAATTATCGAAGATTGCTACTGATTATGGAATTATTCATAATGGAAGTTTATTACAGGAAATTACAAGAGAAGAATTAATAAGAAGATGCAGTGAACGGATAGAGTTGACATTGGATCATCCGAAACAGGCGATTCCGGTGCTGGATTCTATGGGATTTACCAACTATCAGGTAACAGATAAAGAGCATATTCATATTTTTGAACGATTGAATGAAAGTGCAGCGTTGAATATGGAACTTGCAAAGTCAGGAATTCCGGTAAAAGGGATTTCCATAACCAGTGAAGAACTGGAAACTTATTTTCTGAATCTGACGGGAGGTGTGGATCATGCTTAATATAATAAAAATGGATTTATACCGGATGCTTAAAACCAAAAGTATGTATGTAATATGGATCGTACTGGCAGCAATATTATTGATTACAACATCTTTATGCAAGACGGATTATGAGCTTTTGACTGAAAAGGATGCCATGAAACAGGAGCAGGTTACTGAACCTACTGTGGATAATATTAATGTGGGAATGATGGTAACGCTGCCTACGGAGCCGGGAGAAAAGGTGACGGTATATGATATCTTTTTTGCCAATTCCCAAGGAAAATTGTATGCACTGCTTTTGGTGATTTTTACTGTTCTGTTTTCAACAGCGGATATCAGTAGCGGATATATTAAGAATATAGGAGGTCAGGTTAGAAATAGAGGAACTCTGATTTTTTCCAGGGCAATTGCTTTGGCTGTCTTTACGGTACTGACAATGACCGGGGCATTCTTATTTCAGGCAGCGGCGAATGGTATTGTTTTCGGGGAATTGGAATGGGGAAATACAAAGGCAATTTTATCTTATTTTGTGACTGAACTGGCTCTTCATTATGCACTTGTGCTGATTTGTATGGCGATTGCAATTATTTTGAAAAATAATGTAATCAGCATGGTCATTGCTGTCTGTCTTAGCATGAATGTAATGACCATTGTGTATGGGGTGATTAATAGTGCTATTCAAAAAATAGGAATTCAGAATTTTCAGATTTATAAGTATACGATAACAGGAAAATTATCACTGCTTCCTATGAATCCGAGTGGAAATGAGTGTTTGGCGGCATTTGGTGTGGCAATAGTGTTCATCGTTATGATGATATCAGTAAGCAGCGTTGTTTTTCAAAAGAGGGATATTTAACGGATGTATATCGTAATTGGGATATTAGCAGGAATTATTATCTTACAATTTATTATTATGTGGAAATACCAGCGGCAGGTGAAAGACATCTGCCGCCAATTGGCGTTTATGATGAAACATGACAGTAACATGTTGATTAACCATGAATTTGATGTGGGTGGAATAGGAAAGCTTTCTGACAAGTTGAATGAGCTTCTGGAACTGCGAAGAAAAGAGAAACAGCATTATCAGGAGAAAGAAGCTCTGATTGCGGACACTTATACAAATCTTTCTCATGATATCCGCACACCACTGACATCTTTGGACGGATATTTCCAGCTAATGGAAGAATGTGAAAATATGGAGGATCAGAAACGTTATTTAAGCATTATCCACGAAAGAATTCATAGTCTGAATGAAATGTTGGAAGAACTTTTTATGTTTACAAAGTTAAAAAACGAATCTTACAGTTTGGAATTGACATTGTGCTGTATGAACCGGATTTTGAAAGAAACAGTTTTTTCATACTATGATGAATGGGTAAGAATGGAAATTCAGCCGGATATTCAGATTACGGAAGAACAGTTGTATATACATGGAAACAGGCAGGGACTCCGCCGTGTTATCCAGAATGTGATAAAAAATGGGCTGGATCATGGAGAAAAGAAGATTAGCATTGTGTTGGAACGTGATCAAAATCAGGCGGTGCTTAGAATCAGCAATCAGGTTACACATCCAGAACAGATTAATATAGATCAGGTATTTGAGCGATTTTATAAAGCAGATGTTGCCAGAAGTAAAACATCTACTGGATTGGGACTATCTATTGCAAAGGAGTTGGTTAGTCGGATGGATGGAGAGATTGAAGCAAAAATAGAAAAAAAAGAGTTTATTGTTGAAATGAACTTTCCGATTGTAACCGATGCTAAATAGTATTTTGCGACGTAGAGGTGGCGCCGATGACGGCTTATGAGATCATTTCGATTTTCATTGGGATATTAGCATTGTTGATGTCCTTTGGTAGCTTGATTGTAGCGTTGCTTGCCTTTCTCGATAAGAGAAACAAGCGAAAATAAAAATGCCTATCCTGTCTGATCCACAGGATAGGCGGTGTCCTTAAGGACATTCGAGACTATGAAGAAAAGTCTGTAAATAATAATCTTCTATGACAATGATTGAGCTGGAAGCGCTAAATTGGAGCTTCCAGCTTTTGCTATATATATACGACATGATTTCGGGCATGTCAAGAGCAGACGTCAAAAACGTCCTTCTCATCATGCATATCTGGAACAGTGTCAGCATGACAACCGGCAAGAAATACAATTCACCGAAAAGCAACTGGAAGAATCATCTCCAGCCTATCACAAATAAATATTGTGATGAACTTGGACTTTCCATAATGCCGGCAGAGTACAGCAAGACTCCAAAGAATATCAACAGGGACAAGTGGGAACAGGAAATGTCAATGAAAGAAATAATTCTTCGTGATGCCAAGATGTGTGCATATGCAGCCGGGAATGTGGAGCATTTTAAATATCTGATGAAAAGACTTGGATATGTATTTAAGAAAGACGCATGGATGGAGGTGCAGGCACCAGGATTTCGGTATTATCATAAACTGGCAAAGCTGGACGAAATGTTTTCAGAGGAGACGTTAAGGCATCATGTGGATATGCCCTGGATGGCAAAGCCTTACTTTTATTCGTCGGATATCAGAGGATTGCACAGGGCGAAGCTGTCACCATTCCAGAAGAAGTTTTATGCAAAGCTGTATCGGTTAAGGATTGTAGAGCAGAAGCGCTTTGTAGTCGGTGGAGCAAAGTATACAGAGGATTTGAAGAGGTTTCATCGGTTGCAGGACGAATATCTGTTGCTTGTAAATAATGACATCAAAAGTGTTGTGGCGCTTGTGGATTTCATAAGTCAGCAGGAAGAAAAGATTCAGCAGATTGAGGACAGACAGAAGGAGATATATAGAGAAAGCTCTAGCCGGAAGCGGAAGATTAAGACAGAAGCAAAATATAGGGAATATCAGATGTGGCATTTGGAAGTGCAGGAAGAACTGGACGAACTGAAGCAGGAGAAAAGGAAAATTAAGAGGCAGATACAGCTTGCTGATGACATTATAAAAGAAGATTTGTATACAGTTTATTATGCGGTGTCGGGGAAGGAGGAGATTGTTGCTGACAGGGATGTTGAGATACCGGGGATGGAAGAGGATATGCTGGATGAGATAACAACAGAAGCGGTTGTTGAGCCGTATACAAATGTTGAGGTAATGAATCCTAACAATAATCAGAATGATACGTCTGTAATGCTAGATATTCGTAATGTGTCTGATGTAAATATGGCAAGAATGGATGAAGATATTACTGACGTAACAGATAAAGGTGAATATGTGGAAATTAGAGAAACTGAACCTGTGGACAAAGCTGACTGGATTGTCAGGAGAATATCAGAGCTTGGTGGTTATGAGAATGTCGGAGTTTCTGTTAAGGCTGATATATTCGGATTTGATATTGCTGATGTGAGTGGAAGCATAAGACTGTTTTCGGATGTAATGAAAAGGCTGGAGATAAAGTTGGATGGAGATGAACTTTATGAGGAGTTTCAGAGGGTTTATGATGAGAGTGTTATTAGAAATGCTGATAAGCATAGAGAAGAACCTATAGAAAAGAACAGGGTATTAAAAGGCAGATGATTTCCATATAGAAGATATAAAAAGAACAGATGTTTGGTAAAAAGAACTTGTAATTATTCAGATAAGTGAATATAATAGGATGTATGATTGGAGGAATACAATGAACTATTTAACTACCATAGAAATGTCAAAAAAATGGGGAATTACCTCGAGACGGATAGCAATTTTATGCGAGCAAGGTCGAATAGATGGCGTTGTGAAAAAGGGAAAAACATGGCTTATACCATGTGATGCAGAAAAGCCTGAGGATGCAAGAAAAAACAATCATAGTAAACGAGGTGTATTGGTATGCTAAAGGATAAAACATTAACATATATAAGTCTTTTTAGTTGTGCTGGAGTTGGGTGTTTTGGATTTAAAAAAGCTGGATTTGAGTGTATAGCTACGAATGAGCTGATAGAAAGAAGATTAAACGTTCAAAAATATAATAATAAGTGTAGATTTGAATCAGGATATATTTGCGATGATATAACTACAGATGAGACAAAAAACAAAATATTTAAAGAAATAGACAGGTGGAAAGAGCTTGGAAATGACAGGGTGGATGTTTTAATTGCAACACCCCCTTGTCAGGGAATGTCTGTTGCAAATCATAAAAAAGCAGAAAATGAAATAGTTCGTAATAGCTTGGTTGTTGAGTCAGTACATTTAATACAGAAAATTGCGCCTAGATTTTTTATCTTTGAAAATGTAGCTGCATTTATGAAAACAGGTTGTACAGCGCCTGATGGAACAGTTAAAGCGATAGGTGATGTGATTTATGAGGAATTGAGTGATAAATATATTATTGTCAGTAGAATTCTTAATTTTAAAAACTATGGTTCAAATTCATCAAGAACGCGAACTGTTGTTATCGGTGTAAGTAAGGATATGGCAGAATATGTTGCACCTATTGAGTTGTATCCAACATATGTAGAAGAGAGAACTCTTAGAGATGTAATAGGTGATATGCCTAAATTGGAGTGGGGTGAAATTTGCCCAACAGATTTTTATCACTCATTTAGAACATATCCAGAAGAAATGCATTGTTGGATTCATGATTTGAAGCAAGGACAAAGTGCATTTGATAATGAAGATGAATTGAAACGTCCACATAAGATTGTTGACGGGGTAGTAGTACCTAATAAACAAAAAAATGGAGATAAATATACTCGTCAATATTGGGATAAGGTTGCACCTTGTATTCATACAAGAAATGACCAATTGGCAAGTCAAAATACTGTACATCCAGAAGAAGACAGAGTATTTTCAATTCGTGAACTTATGAAAATTATGACAATTCCACCGGAATTTAAGTGGATTGATAAGACTTTAGAGGAATTGAATGCTTTACCAGAAAAGAATAAAAGAACTCTTTTAAAAAAAGAGGAGATAAAGATAAGACAAAGCATAGGAGAGGCTGTACCTACAGAAATCTTTTTCCAAATTGCATGTAATATCAGAAGTTTTATGGAGCAGGAGCATTTTGATAACTCTATGATTAACAAAACAATTGAAGATTACCAGTTGGATAGTCCTGATAATTTAATTGATTTTATTGTAAACAATCCGCTTAATTTAGGAAGTGCCTCTTTGGCTAGAATAGCTGAATTGACAAATTCTAAAAGGGAGAACAATGCTGCATATTACACAAATAAGTTCATAGTGAATGAAATATATAAGCAACTTCCTGAATTTGAAAAGGAGGAAATTAACATACTGGAACCATCTGTTGGAGTGGGAAATTTTTTGCCATTTCTATTTAAAAAATATGAGAATGTAAAAAGAGTTAATATTGATGTGGCTGATATTGATAAAAAGAATTTACAGATTCTTCAGTTATTGTTGCAGAAGAAAAAGATGCCATCTAATGTAAATATAAATTATATTAACACAGATACATTATTGTACGATTTCAAGAAGAGATATGATTTGGTTGTAGGAAATCCACCATTTTCAAAACTGAAAGCAAAGGATGCAAAAAAGTATTTGGAGAATAATATAAATAAGAATACAACCAATACATTTGAGTTTTTCTTAGAGAAAGCATTAGCTATTTCCGATTATGTATCGATGATAATGCCAAAGGCGATTTTAAACACACCAGAATTTAGTGATACAAGGGAAATTCTTTCACATAAGAAGATAGATTGTATTCAGGATTACGGAGAAAATGGGTTTAAAGGGGTATTGGTTGAGACAATATGTATGTTTATTGATACTGTTGGAATACCAAATGAAACCAAAGTAGAATCATTGACATTGAAGCAGTCTGTAATACAAAAACAAAAATATATTACAGATATGAAATATCCGTATTGGATTATTTATAGAGATAAATTCTTTGATAATATCTCTCAAAGGCTTGAATTTGATAAGTTTACTGTGTTTAGAGATCGTCAAATAACAAATTCTAATACAACACAGGAGAAAAAAGCTGATTGCCTAAGAGTTATTAAGTCAAGAAATATAAGTGATGATGGAAAAGAAATAGTTGATATACCAGGATATGATTCTTATATTAAAAAGGAAACAGTGGAGTCTTTGAGTGCTTATAAGTATGTTGGTAATCAAAATGTATATTTAACACCCAATATGACATATAAACCAAGAGTAATGCGTAATACAAAGAATGTTGTTGTAAATGGTTCTGTAGCTGTGTTAATTCCAAAAGAGGATATTCATTTAACAGAGAAACAGATGGAATATTTTTCGTCTGATGAATATAGAAAATTTTATCAAATAGCGAGAAATTACCAGACACGTTCTTTAAATGTAGATGCGACAAGTGTTTTTTTCTATGGTGTACTAAAGGAGTGCTGTAATGGATAATGCAACTATACAAGAGTTTTTAGATGAACATGATTATGATATTAGAAAGACACATAATGGTCGTTGGATAGATCAAAAATGCACAATGGACGTTGTGTGTCTGGTATCAGACTGTATTGTTGAATATACAAGTGGTAGAAACAGAAAAAGCTTTACTGTAAATGATATTTGGTACAATGATTATACAGTAGATAATGTACAACAGATATTTAGCAAGCCAAATCCAACAGAAAAGGCATCCAATGAATATGATAAGTATTTTGGTCAGCCGATAAAATTATTAGATGCTGCTGGAATAATTCATGGAGAGAAAAGTGGACATGGGTATGTTTATTCTATAGTCAATCAGGACTTATTAGAATATATAAGCTTTAGAGAACGAAACTGCTATGATTTTCTTTGCCTTTATATTGAAAAAGTGCTCAGAGATAGTGGAATTTATAGAATGTTTGAGTATTTTTTTCGTTTACAAGATAAGAATAGTTTTAAAGAATTAAAAGATTCATATACATCGTTTACTATACAAAATACACCTATTAATGGTGCAACGGAATGTGGGCGTATTTTTACAAAAGTGTTAAATCCCTTAGCATGTAAATACAAAAAGTGTGGAACTGAAAGAGGTCATATTTCAAAAGATATTATTACTCAAGATAAAATTATGTATAACCAGAGAAATTGGCGGGATATATTATCGGAGAAGCCTAAAGATATGACTAGAGTAGATTATGAAGTTACATTGCCAAAATCAGATGAAGACTATATGACCACATATCGTATAAACAGAGCCAAGAGAAATCTTCGTAGATTTAATGATGTATATCGTAATAGTAAAACGGAAGTGTATGATGAGCGACACATAGATGATCCGGCAACTCAGATGCATCATATTTTTCCTGCCAATGAATATCCACAGATTGCAGATTATTTAGAAAATCTGATTGCATTAACTCCTACGCAACATTTTACTTATGCGCATCCGAATAATAATACTCAGTATATTGATCGGGCATACCAATATTTATGTTTAATTGCAAAGACTGGTTCAATAAGAGACAATTTAATTGGGCATAAGAATGAACCTGTAATATACGATTTTTATCTGTATCAAAATGTATTGAATACAGGCTTAGAAACAGATGAATTCTTTGAAGTGCAGGAGATGGATTTTGACGGATTGCTAAATAAGATTGAAAAATATTATTAGTGAGGATACGAAATGAAACGAAAAGAATTTAAGAAAACATTGTTTGAGACATTGAATAATGTTGTGGATGGAATGTCATATGACGATAAAATGATACTTGTGCATAATTTATTAGTGGATTATGAAAAGGATAATGAAGAAAAGCGTGATACTTCCAATAAAGGTAGTAAATGGACAGATGAAGAACTGAAAATTATTTTGTCTGACGCACCTACAAAAGAAAATTGTGTGAAATATGCTAGGTTATTTAAAAGGGGATATGGCAGTATAGAACAGATTTATAGATGGTCGGTTACTACAACAAAAGAAATGACAGACGAACGAAAAAGAGATAGTTTCATATTGCAGGTAAAGAGAATTGCAAAAGAATTAGGAATCAGAGGATAGGTACGTTTATGAAATTAGATTGGGGTAATGTTTTAAAATTTGCTGATGAGAGAGAGTATTATGAAGTACTAGGATTTCTGGCAAAAGATGAAGAGTATATAAGGGTTTATACGGAAAGTAATGATAAATCTGGAGCATGGGCACCACAAGGGAGATTATTATTAAGAAATGTGGATATTAGTTCTTTACCAGAACCCTTAATGAAAGCATTTGAGACAAGTTTAGATGGAAGAATTAGCGAAACAAAATATGTAAGGAATCTAAAAGAAAATCATTATTTCATCAAGGAAGTCGATCCCACAGGAAGTGATTTTACTAAATGGTTATACAAAGAGTCTCTTGAAAAAGTTTTGGAAACAGTGCCAAAAGGATATGAAAATGATTTTTATCGAGGATATCATTGGAATTGTGAAGTTGTTAAGAGAGTGAGAAATATATCTGCGTATGATATTAATTTGACGGAAGAATCGAAACAGGAGGAATTACAGCCACACACAGAGGGAAAGAAGACTGCTTACTACACAACAAAGTATGAACGAAGTGCTCAAAATCGAGAGGAAGCAATCCGTATACATGGAACAAAGTGTATGATATGTGGTTTTGATTTCGAAAAGAAATATGGAAAATTAGGTAAGGGGTATATAGAAGTACATCATATTAAACCGCTTTCCGATTTGAATGAAGAGGTTGTTGTAAATCCTGCAACAGATTTAATATGTGTATGTTCAAATTGCCATAGGATGTTACATAGATTTAGAAGTTATATGGTATCAGTT
This sequence comes from Coprococcus sp. AF16-22, assembly GCF_003461545.1. Lineage (NCBI taxonomy): Bacteria > Bacillati > Bacillota > Clostridia > Lachnospirales > Lachnospiraceae > Coprococcus > Coprococcus sp. AF16-22. The sequence goes on along the minus strand of NZ_QTXH01000010.1, from coordinate 82,646 downwards.
GAAGAACTTAGAAGGATTGTGGAAGATAATGAGTAAATGATTTATAACTGCATAATACAAATGATATTCATGCTTGATATCGAGTGAAAATAGGATGATATTATGTCAAATATATATGAATTAAAATATTGGAATAATATGCAAGTAGAAATAATAAAAAATTATCCGTTGTTTAGAAAATATAAAATTAAGGTAATACATACAGGTGTTATTATCATAGTAGATGAATGTGCATTAACAGAAAAAAAAGAAGAAGCTGTTTCAATCGCATGGTTGGAGGAATACAATGCTTGAATTTATAAAACAATACTTATCAGGTGAAAAGTGGGAAGAATTATGTAATTCTTGTTATAGAATGAGATATCAAGAAATGGGATATCAAGAGATTCCTGCTCAATATAAAGGTGATGGTGGAATTGAAGGATTTACAAAGAATGGTATTGTATATCAATGCTATTGTCCAGAAAAGGAATACACTGATGATGAATTATATGAACATATGCGGAAAAAAATGACTACAGATATCGCAAAATTTATCAGCAAAGATTATGAAAAAGTATTGAAAGGATTGGGAATTAACAATATAAATCAATGGCATTTTGTTATTCCACAGAATAAGGATAGAAGAATATTAGAACATGCAGAAAAAAAGAGAAAAGAGGTTATGGCTTATCGAGAAAAAAATCTAGAGCAATGTTCATATATCGCGGAAGACTTTACTATTACAATAAAAACTGCGGAAGATTTTAAATTGGAAATATCTAGAATTATCAGAAATGATTTAGGGTATAAGCTTGATTTTACTGTTTTGCGCAATAAAAAAGTAGATTGGTCAAAGTGTGATAACGAAAAGGTGAATAATGTAAAACGAAAAATCAAGGCAGTTATGAATGGAATCAATGATGATGACGAAGATTATATTGATATGGTTAATACGTATATGGAATCATATGTTATTGGAATCGAATTGATGGAAAAGTTAAGAACAGAACAAGTTGATACATATGAACAGATAATCAGTTTAGAGGATTCATATAAAAGACAAGTATCAATTAAAACTAAAACTAATACAGACAGCTCGATAAATCAAAAATTATTTATTGAGATATTAGATGATTTTCAAAGAGTATTAGAAAAAGAACTGCCATATATCACAAGAAGTTCTGTTGCTGAATTAAAGGATGATATGATAAGTAGTTGGTTAGCAGATTGTTCAATGCAATTTAAGAGTAGGTGAAAAAATGAAAAAGACACAAGAATTGGCAAAGAAAGGTATTATATTTGATGCAAAACCTGATGCAATTCCATATAATTATAGAATTAGCTATAAAATATCAATTATTTGTTTAATGATTTATTCTTGTTGTGGACGTAGAGGGTGTTCATTAATTAAGATGCATATAATTGGATCAGCTTTATCAGATAATAGATTTAGAAAGAAGTTAATGATCTTTTTGAATTCCCATTTACAATATAATATTATAATAAGGTTTGATCCGGCGTTAAATCGAGCATTAGAATTTGCACTTGCAGATGAAATGATGGTTCAACAAGGAAATGGAACATATAAACTTACTGAAAAGGGGAAAAAATTAGCAAAAGCTATTTCTGATGATGAAACAATATTTAGGTCAGAAAAGGAGATATTAAGCGAGATATCTCTAGGTTTAACAGAGGAACGAATTGAAGAACTTTCAGAAAGGTGGAGATACCAAAATGCTGAAAATTAACAGATTAAAAATTAGCATTCAGGCTGCCAACAAAGAATATCTATTTGACGAAACTTTTAATGATGGTTTGAATTTTATTGCAAGTGATAATAATACAAGAGGAAAAAGTTCTGTACTTATAGCAATATATTATGCACTTGGATTTGAGGAGATAATAGGAGGGGTTAACGAAAAAGTACTGACATCGGCATATAAAACTATAATTGAAGATGATGATAATAGGTGGCCTGTATTGGAATCAGGTGTCTATTTGGAAATTTCGAATGGATATGAAGAAGTTACTATTTTTCGTTCAGCGAAAAGTGAGACAAGAGATGCCAAATTGGTAACGGTATATATGTCAAAACTAGCAGATATATTTAATGCAGACACTAATTTAGATGAATTTTATGTGCATATGCCCAATGCGGCAAATAATATAAAAGGATTTCATTATTTTTTAGAAAAATTTCTAAATATAGAATTACCGCTTGTTCCGTCAACTGATGGAGTTGATAGAAAATTATATCTTCAGTTGGTGTTTTCTTCAATGTTTATTGAACAAAAGAATGGTTGGTCTGGAATATATTCAGGAATGCCTTATTTATCAATAAAAGATGCTAAAAAAAGAGTTACCGAATTTGTATTAGGATTAAGCACATTTGAAAATGAGAGGAAAAGAAGTGCACTTATAAACAAAGAACGATATCAGAAAGAGCAATGGAAAAATCTTTATGGTGAAATGATGTCTTTGCAGAACAGAAATCAGTGTGTAGTTAAAAATATTCCTTTGTCCCCTGAAATATTATCGGAGGAATTTATTAGTAATATACATATTGTACGAAGTGTAGGGGAGCATATTAGTATAGATGAATGGATTAAAGAGTTACAAGCAGAGCATGATTCTTTAAAAACAATTAAACCTAAAATTATTGATAATTATGATGATTTACAGCAAGAATTAGAAGAAGTTGAATCGGATTTGTCAGAATATCAATACAAAGAATTAGAATTACAAGAAAATATTAGAGTAGAAAAAAGAAAAATTTTTGAGCTAAATCAGAATCTTAACATTATTAGACAGGATATTACTAATAATAAGGATGCACAAAGATTGAAAGACCTAGGCAGTAATTTGCAATGTCTGTCTTTTGAGGGAATTTGTCCAACGTGTAATCAAAAGATACAGGATTCTCTTTTGCCAATTCATCATCAAACTAATATGATGACGATTGAACAGACAATTAAGCACTTGAATGCTCAAAAAGAAATGCTTGAATTTGCTTTAGAATATCATAGAAACAGAAACGTAGAGTTAGATACAACCTTAAAAGATGTGCGTGAGAAAATCGGAACATTATATAGATTGGCAAAATCGATTCGACGGGATTTATACTCCATAGATGATGATTTATCAGAGACGATTATATACAAAAGAATGGCAATAGAACATCATATATCAGAATTAAATGAATTCAAAAATGCAATTGATGACATAGTAAAGAAATTTATAGAACTTAGTGAAAATTGGAAAGAACTACTAAAGGAAAAAGCAGAACTTCCTAAGTTGGGATTTTCAGAAGACGATGAGAAAAAATTGAAATGTTTTAAGAATTATTTTATATCAAATTTAAGAAGCTTTAAATATACTAGTACATCTAATATTGGTGGGATAGAAATATCAAAGGATAACTATATGCCTGTAATTGACAAATTTGATATGAAATTTGATTCTTCGGCGAGTGATAATATTCGTGCAATATGGTCATACACATTAGCCTTGTTACAGACCTCAAAACAATATAACGGAAATCATCCTGGAGTAGTAATTTTTGATGAACCAACTCAACATAGTATTGGTGCAGATGATGCAAAAGCTTTTTTTGAAAAAATTGTCTCTTTGCAAGGAACGTGTCAAATAATTATAGGAATAACTGTGAATACAGAGGAAATAAAAAATGCTATTGAAAATATGGATGATAACGATTATAAGTATATTCATATTGGCAATAAAGCTTTTGTATAAATCTACGAGTTTATGAGTACAGAAAAGCATTTTATTAATGATACAGTAGTGTTTTGAGTTTTCTTTCAATTTTTTCTGAGAAAAACTTGAAAGAAAACTCGTAGAGCCGCTTAAGGTATAGTGATGTTATTGCAGACTTAATTAAATTCATTCATAGCATCCACATATTCCTGTAATCCATTAGGTTTGCAAGCTAATTCAGCATACATCAGAGGATTTTTCTGTGCCAGCCGATATAGATATGCGATATCATCAGGGGTATCGAGCAAGACGGCTGAATTACATTTTTTGCAACTGATAGTAAAAGATGTGCCAGTATATGTATCATTGATGGCATTAACAATAACGGAATCTGTATCAAGTTCATACATACCAAACAGGTAACAAAGGTTATTTTGTTTCATGGTGTTCTCCTTCCCACAGATACTTAGCACCATCAAGCAGATCAATGATGGCTGTAAGCATATTGTTATAGTAGGTCTGTAGTTCCTTGATTTCATTGCTTGTAGGAAGATTGTTTAAAGTTTGATGTTCACAGCATTCAGTAAATGCTTTCTGCAATTCAAGTAATTGCAGATATAGTGCATTAATAGTTTGTACAAGAGGATATATGGTTTCTTTCTTGCCGACAACGCAGATGCGGTTATAGATGCAGGAACGGACAAAATAATCTTTCTTCATCATGCCGCTGGCAAGGATGCGGGCTTCGGTTTGCTTGCGTTCAGCTTCGCTGATTCTAAAACTTATAGTTGGATGTTTGTGTTGATTGCTCATGGAAAAGCTCCTTTCATAGTGGGTGTGGCAGCAGGCACGATTAAGCACCCGCAAACCACATTTGATTATTCGTTTTTAGTAGTAAAAGTAGATTATATCTGCCATGGATTTCATAGAAACAATAGGGAATAATTGCAACTAATTTGCTACTAAAAGTTTTGAAAACGATGCGAAATGAGCGATATTTAGCGAAATATAGATGCCTGAAATGCAGGAAATATCAGCATTTATGAGTTGACGATAAAAAACCCGGGAAGAGTTTGAGTAAAATATAAAACCTAGAGAATACAGTAAAATAATAGTATTCTTTAGGTTTTTGTGCTTAGATGACTAGTAGAATAACGACTATTGGGAAAAAGAGAGGAATTAACCAATTATGTATTTTGATACGTTAAATTCTGAAGAGCAGATATCACAGCTTATCAAGCCTATAATAGAGGTGCTTCAGGAGGCTGGTGGACAGTTAGACCGATCAGAGATACGTGATAGAATTAGTGAAAAGGATGAACGTATAGCTGAATTTGAACAAAAGATCTACACTTCAAACAAGACTGGAAATCAATATAAAAAGTTTGATTTCAAATTCAATTTCGCAATAAAAGAACTCGGGTATGTAGGGGTGTTGTCGTATGAAAAGTATAATCCCAAGATTACACTTACCTCAGAAGGCTCAAGTATAGACTTGTCTAAATTTGATGTAAAAACAGAGGTTAGGGATAAGGCTCGTAAGTATTGGGAGGAGCATTCTGCAAAAAATAAGAATAAGAAAAACGTTACAGCTACGCCAATGGTGGAAGATGAAGAGAACGAATCTGAAAAAGAAGAGTTTTTGGATGATTTTAGGGTGAAATTACAGAGCGCAATTGCAAATATGTCGCCTGCAAAATTTGAACAGCTATCAAGATCCTTACTTACGAGGATGGGAGTGCAGTTTACAAATAAGGGTGTACAGGTTTCTAATGATGGTGGTATTGATGGATATGGCTATCATATAGATGAAGACGATTTTAGAACGACAAGAGTAGTGATACAGTGCAAGAGATTTAATACAAGTCCAGTTAGTGAGCCGGATATAAATCAGTTTCTGGGTGCTATGAATAAGTATCAGGCAGATTATGGAGTTTTTATAACAAACAGTCGTTTTACAAATAATGCTAGAGAGGCTGCCAGAGCGGGTACTCCGATTACACTAATTGATGGTAATGAACTGATCAAATTAATTATTCGGTATGAATTATATATAACGCCTGTTACAACATATGTGTTGGACGATTTTTATGATGATTAAGATTGGCTAGGTTTACAGAGATAATTAGGGGAAAGTATGATGCAATGATATTGACGGTAGAATCAAATATGTTTGCTTAATAGGTGAAATGACCATTATATTTGAAAAAAAATTGATATAGAAAAACAGTAGGTGGGATTTACCTATGCATAAAAGATGTGATAAGGCAACAAATTTATTTCCACAAAATAATATTTTGATAGTGATGTGATTTAAAGGAGAATTACTAGATGAATTTATACAATTATGTATTATTTGAAAAGTGTGTAGCTCGAATATTTCAAAAAGCAGAATACAGTATTCAACGAAATGTGATGCTTAATAATGGTGTTGAGATTGATATTATTGCAGAGAAAGATGACAATAAATATTGTATAGAAGTTAAATATGCTTCAGTAAGTGGTCATGTAGCTGATAGAATTTCACAAATTGCGATAGATAATAAAATGATTCCAATTTTAGTTGTTGCCGAATATGTTACAGATGAAAAGAGAAAAAAATTCTATAATGAACATCCAGAATTAATAGTAATAGATATATCAAATTTGTTGTTTGCTGTTCAGCAATTTGATGAGCTAAAGAACGAGATGATTGCATGTTTGAATTATTCCGTAGATAATATAGCACCGGTGAAGGGCTTTATAGAAATTAATTCTTTGCAGCATAGTTCCTATACTAAATCTTTGATTAAAGAGATGAAATTATGTCAAGAAGGTAATTCTATGGCGAGAAAATATGAAGTAATATGTCGTAAGCTATTGGAAAATATATTTTCAGAAGATTTAACTTTATGGAAAGAACAGGAAAAGTCTAATAAAAAATTGTATAGATTTGACCTTTTGTGCAGAATAAAAGATGGAAACCAAAAGACTTTTTGGTCAATTATTGAAAAATACTTTAAATCTAAATATGTGATTTTTGAGTTTAAAAATTATGGTGAACCAGTTACCCAAAAAGAGATATATACTACAGAAAAATACTTATATGCTAAGGCGTTAAGAAGAGTGGGAATAATTATATCTCAAAATGGCTATGATGAAAATGCAACTTGGGCAGCAAAAGGATGTTTAAGAGAAAATGGAAAATTGCTTGTGCTGTTGACTACAGATGATCTAATAAAGATGAATAATATGAAAGAAAATCAAGATGATCCAGCAGAATTTTTGTTGGAGAAATTAGATAATATATTAATGGAACTTGAAAAATAGTGCTAGGTTATAATTAACATTATTTTGATAAATGTGTTTAGTAAGGTATACAACAAATTTATATAGTAGAGACATGATTATATGTATTTTTTAGGATTACCTTCATTCGACAATATAAGATATTTACAAAGCACTAGATTATCGTAAATAATTAGAATTGGAGGTGAGTAATTTGATATTTTTTCAGGAAGAAATGTTATATGTGGCGCAAAAACTTATTAACTTGAAAGAAACTAAAGATGATGTAAAGGCAGGGGCCGATCTGCAGTATACAAATCAACTAATTAATTGTATAAGTTTAGATCCGAAATATATTCAAAATGGATGGGATTTGAATATGCGATTGAGAATGGAATATCCAGAAATTGATGACATTCAAAATATAATAAATAGAATGCCATCAGATAATGCTAGAGTCCCGAATCCGAAAGAGATTATTGTTGAAATATTAAAAATGGATTGTTGGGGGATAGTTGCACATGTATTGATAAAGCATGGGAAGATTAAAGAAATAAAAGATATTATAAAAAATCCAGCTAAGCGACAATCCAGGACTTTGTCGTAATTCAGTATGAATAAATTGAAAATACTTCTGTTTATCTGTACAATAATTATAAAAAGTCATTGCACTAGTTACACCACAAGGAGCACACCGAATGGAAGACAAACGAAAGAACGCAGTCCTGGAAATCTTAAACTACTGGAAAATTACAGAATTTCTAGGTCAGACCGACATTCCACAGGAAAGTTCAGAGAACAAAAAGCTAATTAAGAATATTAAGAATGGCAAAGAGGTTAAGGCAGAGAAGATCGAGGTCTTCTTTGATTTGCCAGTTTTGTCGGCTTCTGATATAGATCTGGAAATGATCTTGGAAAAAGACAGGGACGACTATGCGAAGTTTCCTTCGGTTGGTGATGAGATCCATTTTTGTCTGGGGAAGGTAGAGAGGAATACAGTAGTTGATTATCTTGAGAAGTTTATAGAGGATAAATCCGATAATCCTGAGATAGCTTATCCCCAAAAGAGCGCGATCGCATGGTGCTCATTCAAGACAGATACGAAAGGCGTGTATCTTAAGAATAGTTTCCAGCTGTCATCGATACTGTGGGCAGTTGCCAAGTGGGATGAGTCAAGAGCACATAATAGTCATGACTTTTCTCTCGATACTAGCGAGTATGAAGAACTTGTTGGAGAGATCAATGAGGAACTGCAGGATCAGAATGTCGATGAGTTCATTTCAACCATATATGAAAAGATTTTTAACGAGTATGTGAAACACAGATTCTCAGAGGATTCGCAGGAATCAATGGGAATTGCTGAGTACAACAGGTATGTGGACGAGCAGGCCAGAGATGCGGACGAGGATGCATTTGACTATGCGGATCAGGGTAAAAGCTTCTTTTTGAATGACATTATTCAGTTGTCAGAGCTGGTTCAGAATGGGAACTTTGGCGATGGGAATGAATATGAGAAGAAAGTGATCGAGTACATTCTGGCAGGGCACGAAAAGTCGAAAGGCCCAGACGATTTACCGAGAACGATCATCTCGCCGGATGCGGGAAAAAGTGAGATGAAGTTGTTCTTTGACAGAATTCTTAACGTTACAAATTCGCCAAGGGGTAAATGGCCGGCCAAATATATGCCGGCGTTGATGCAGCAGGTTGCAGTCAATATTGCAATCAGACAGGACGGGGATGCTCCAGTTTTTTCTGTAAACGGACCTCCCGGAACGGGAAAGACTACATTGCTCAAGGAGATCGTGGCAAGCAATATTGTTGAGCGTGCCAGACTCCTCGCTGAGAATGCAGAAGATCCAGACTCTTTATTTGAAATGCATTCATTTTCGCATGGACCGCTAGAGGCAAATGCGAATGCCTATTACCAGTATGCGCCTCATTATTATTCGATAAATGTTGATGAGATCAACAATTATAGTATGCTGGTCGCGTCATGTAACAATGCGGCGGTGGAAAATATCACGATAGACCTTCCGAAGGAGGGGGATATACTTGACAGTTTGGAGTCGTCTGGGGATGACGAAGAGGAGATCTGCTGCGGTCTGGATGAGGTTCATGATTTGTTTGATATCAACAAGTCAGGTGATGTGGAGACTATAACCAGATACGGAAAGAGCCGAGAAGAGAAGGATATTTATTTTACGCGTTATGCGGATAAACTTTTAGGCGGAGCCGACTGCTGGGGCCTTATATCCGCTCCGTTTGGCAGAAAGGCAAATATCCGTAAGTATTGCAATTCGGTCCTGAAGCCATTTGTGGAGGACTATAAATCGAATGGTGTCAGAGAGCAGCATAAGGCAAAATATCTGGAGGTAAGAAAAAAGTTTTTATCTCAATATAAACTGGTGGAAAGCCTGCGAAATGAGTTGGAACAGATCTGTGCTCTGGCAAGTTCGGTTCCTGTGGAGTTGCAGGAAAATGCACCAGAGGATTTGTCATGTGAAATAAGTGATGTGGAAAGAAAGCGGCAGATGTTTGAGCGTCAGTTATTTGCTGAACAAAAAGAGCTGATCGAGCTTGAGGAAAGCAGACCGAAGGGATTGTTCGCAAGGCGTAAGGATACATCCGCAAGAGATATATTCATTCAGGAGAAGAAAGCAACAATATCAAAACTTAATGGAGAGATAACTTCTTTGAACAACAGGATATCAGGCCTGCAGAATCTTCAGGAATACCAGCGGTGTATTTCAAAATACTCGCATGGGCAGATGAAGATGACCCCGGTGGACGCTGCATTTATGGAACGTTATGTATCCGAGGACGACAGGCTGTCAACAAAAGCACAGATAACCAATCCATGGTTTACCGCCCAGTACAATAGAGAGCGTGAAAAGTTATTCCTGTATGCATGTAAGCTGCACAAAGAATTTGTCATTTCTTCAAAATGCATGCGGCATAATATCATCAACCTGATGATTGCGTGGAATGTGTTTGATGACTGTGGTGAGAGGATGAAGCTTGCTGACAGAGAAGAAGCCATGCCATATATGCTCCAGAGCATTTTCCTGCTGACCCCTGTGATATCCACAACATTTGCTTCTGCGCAGACTTTCCTGGGCGATGTGAAGAAAAGCGGAGTGCTTGGAACTCTTATCGTCGATGAGGCGGGACAGGCACAGCCGCAGATGGCGGTTGGTGCGATGTTTAGGTGTAGAAAGGCGATCATAGTCGGAGATCCAAAGCAGATCGAGCCTGTGGTTACCGCAGAGACTGACATGATAAAACAGCTGCTTACCGCAGAGATATTGGCAGGTTACAAGGATAAGAAAATCTCTGTGCAGGCATTTGCTGACTATATAAATCCGTATGGAACTTATCTTGGAAAAGATGAGGAGAAAGAGTGGGTAGGCTGCCCGTTGGTAGTCCATAGGCGCTGCATTGACCCGATGTACACAATCTCAAATGTGCTTTCATATGATGGAACTATGAAGCAGCAGACGGCAGCACCTAAGGCTGATAGGGCAAAGACATTTATTTTGGACAAGAGCTGTTGGATAGATGTAGCCGGTGCTGAGAATTCGGGCAAGAAGGATCATTTTGTCAAGGCACAGGGGGAGCTTGTTCTGAAACTACTGGAGAGAAAATTTGAACGGGATACTATCGATATTCCGAGGCTGTTTATCATCACACCATTTACATCGGTGAAAGAGGGAATGCTGGAGATGATAAAGAAATCGGAGTTATATGGAAAAGAGCCAAGAGTCAGAAAATGGCTTAATGCAAATAACATTGGAACAGTGCACACTTTCCAGGGTCAGGGAACGGATGAGGTTATATTCCTACTCGGATGCGACAGCAAATCTATGGGAGCCGTCAATTGGGTGAACAATAATATCGTCAATGTTGCAGCGACAAGGGCAAAATTCAGATTTTACATGATAGGCGATAAGTCGGTATGGACTTGCAGGTCGGTGAGGGTTGCGAGAGAATGCACAGCAGAGATACTAACAGATAAAGAGGTTGCTGAGCTGCTTGGCGATAAGACCGAAGAGGCTAAGGCTGCACCTGCAAAGATGTCTATGATATGCCCGGAATGCGGGAAAAAGTTGGTTGAAAGATCGGGGAAATTTGGCAAATTCATAGGTTGCTCGGGCTTCCCGAAATGCCGGTTTACGCAGTCGGTATAGGAACAGAGCAACACCCCGTTGCTTTTCCCAATCCCCGCAATCTGTTATGATATCCATAACGGAGGTGAGTACAATGGAGACAAAGGACGTTATATTAGAACTTCGAACCAAACGAGGATTATCCCAGGATGACCTGGCAGAGAAGGTCATGGTCACAAGGCAGGCGGTGTCACGTTGGGAAAACGGCGATACAGTGCCGAATACAGATACGTTGAAACTGCTTTCAAAAGAGTTTGATGTATCGATAAACACTCTGCTTGGCGAACCGAGGAAATTGATATGTCAGTGCTGTGGAATGCCACTCGAGGACGCTGCCGTTATGGGACGGGACAGTGATGGTGCGCTGAACGAGGACTACTGCAAATGGTGTTACGCCGACGGCACCTATACCTATAGCAATATGGATGATCTGATCGATGTATGTGTGAAGAATATGATGGGGGAGAATTTCACTGAGGAGCAGGCGAGAGAATATTTGAAAGAGATGCTGCCGAAACTTGACTATTGGAAGCGTTATGAGCAGCTAAGTGATGGCGGCCAGTTTGAGGTATTTAAAGGTAAGCTCATAGATGAGATCAATGCGCTTCATATAGAAGGAATGCCCCGTCTTGAAAGACTCAATGCGCTTGTTGGCAAATATGTGAATCTCGAGTATCGTCTGCCAAATGGCATGAATGTCAAATTCCTTGATGACGAGAAGACGTATCTGGGAAATCAGCTGGAATGCGAATTCGGCGGAGACAGATACTTTGGAGTTCTGGCGGATATGGATTTTATTTTGATATCGACATATGAGGCGGAAGGGACAAATCCGGAACTGGTTCTTTATAAAAAGAGGTAGTATAATGAGTTAGGTTATTTCGTCAATAATCTTTCACAATTTATATTACAGGGGGAAATACATATGATACAATGTGCCGGATGTGGCAGCAATCTGGTATATGATATAGCAAGAAAGAAAATGTACTGCAAAGCATGTGGAAATGAATACGAGCCGGAGAGTGTCGACAAGGATGAGGACAGCGAGGAGCGCAAGCTTATGGAACTTACTGTATTCATTTGTCCGCAGTGTGGTGGGGAGATATACAGTACAGATGAATCAGCGACGGGATTCTGCAGTTACTGCGGGGCAGCGACTATGCTTTCCAGCCGGCTGAAAAGCGAGAGAAGACCGGATTATGTGATACCGTTTGCGGTGACGAAGGACATGTGCAAGGCATCATATGTCACAGTCATGAAGAGGGCTATATACGCTCCGAACAGGCTGAAACACAGACGAAATGTGCAGGAGTTCCGTGGAATCTACATGCCGTATTGGCTGTGTGATGTTGACCAGAAAGGTAAAACAGCTGTCAGGGCGACGGACAGCTATAGCTCAGGGGTTGATACAGTCAGTCATACATATAATGTAAGATGCTTTGCGGATAATCATTATGAGAATATAACCATGGATGCATCATCGCTGTTTCCGGATGATCTCAGCAGTAAGGTGGCACCATTTGACTCGGCGGATATGAAACCATTTTCCATGGGATATCTGAGCGGGTTCTACGCGGATCTGCCGGATGTGGATTATGGTGTGTACAGGGATAAGATAGCGCAGGTGACAGGTGATATGGCGTATGATGTGATGATGAGTAAGATAAAGCATCATCTATGTACATACGATGCTATCGGTGAACCGGAGGAGCCATTGTCAGAAACGATGGATATAAAGATCACTGGAGCAAAGACCGGGTTGTTTCCTGTGTGGCTTTTGTCATACAAGAACGGTAAGCGTATTGCATATGCAGCGGTAAATGGCAGCACAGGAAAAGTGGCTGCGGATATACCGCTTGATATCGGCAAGTTTCTGCTGGGATGCCTGATAGGAGTGGCTCCATTATACTTTTTGCTGAACTTATTTCTTACGGTGAGACCTGGCGTTCTGCTCGCATTTGTATCTGCGATAGGTGCGCTTGTGACCATGATATATTGCGATGAGATGGAGAAGATAGCGGATGTAGAGACACATGAAAATGATGTGGGATTCTTCGCAAGGCATACACTCAATGTAAAGAAAAGTGGAGGCAGGAAGAAAAAACTACAAATAAAAAAGCTACAAACAAAAAAGCCACAAAAAAATACAAAAAGAAAATTAAAAAATAAGATAACTTCATTTATAAAGTTTTCTTGTTTTCTTGAAGTCATACAGCTGATAGCATGCATGATATTATTATTATGCCTGAAGTTTGGAATAAATCCTTTACTTTTTAACTGGGATATTATGGGAAAGGCCAGTTATGTTGTGGCGGTCATCTCGTGTCTGGTTGCCATTTATGGAGCAGTAAAAGGCATAGCAAACGTGAGAAGAGTAAAAAGAAAAAGTGGCACCATGGGATTATTTATTGCATTTGCCACCATTCTGTCTGTAGCGGTCGTGTTGATAAAACCGGTTATGGATAAGTATTATTATGGATGCGTGCTCCTGGTGTGTGCTGCAACCATTCTGACGCTTATAGACCTGGTTATCAGCCACAACCGGATGTCCACAAGACCACTTCCGCAGTTTGAGTACAAGGGAGGTGATCATCGTGCGTAGAGCGGTAATTGCCAGAGTGATGATCACTGTGATGATCATGCTGTCGTTTCTGGTTGTGGGGGCTGATTGTGCAGTACATGTTCACGCATCTGAGAAGGATCAGGATGATTCGTATAGCTACCACCATAAAGTGATAATCAAGGACTATGCAGATGTGTTGACTAAAAGTCAGGAAGAACAACTGATGGAGACTATGCAGGAGACAGCCCGTTATTGTAATGTATTATGCGAGATATCGGAATTTGCATTCCATTCTTCAGCGTACCATGCTGAGTCATCCTACAAAAGGGAATTGGGCACCCTGGATGGTGTTATGTTCCTCATTGATTTGTATAATAGACAGATATACATCTATTCTTATGGCGAACCGTATAAGATCATCACCAAGACAAATGCGTATACGATAACAGACAATGTCTATGAATATGCAAGTGAAGAGAAATATTTTGAGTGCGCAAATGAGGCATTCAAGCAGATAAATATGCTGCTGGTAGGAGAGCAGATAAGCCGTCCCATGAAGCATATCAGCAATATACTTCTTGCAATAATATTCTCTATATTGCTTAATTATCTTCTGCTGAAGAAAACATCAAAAGTACATGATATGGGTTCAAAAAATCTGCTTATCGGTACAAAGGTTTCATATAATATGAATCAGAAATATGATATGCTCACTGAAACGAGAAGTACAAGATCTGGATCCGGAGGCCATGGTGGAATCGGCGGCGGTGGCTTCGGAGGCATCGGCGGCGGCGGTGGAGGCCACAGCTTCTAGTCAAAGAGAAGAAAATCTGACAAAATATAAACGATGAAAAATGCTGTGAAGAATTTTCGAAATTCACAGCATTTTATTTTCATAAGGAGGGACCCACGTAAGTGGGAGGATTCCTTGTGAAGTACGCAGACGCCGCGCGAAGCGCCTTACATGCGTCTGCTCCTTTTGTAACGTTTTTCAATTATACTGGTCTTATATGTGAAGGGAGGTAAAAAACTTGGCGTCAGGAAAAGAAAAAAATGGAATAGAAGAAATATACGAAAAGTACTACAAAGACGTATATCGTTTGGTGCTGGCACTGTCTAAGAATCCCCACATAGCCGAAGACATAACACAGGAGACATTTGTTAAAGCGATAAAAGCTGTGGATCGGTTCAAAGGAGACTGCGATATAAAGGTCTGGCTCTGTCAGATAGCAAAGAATACATACTTTACATATGCGGGCAAACAGAATCGGGAGCAGGTGGATGGTGACGCGGTAAATAACCGGTCAGAGTCACAGGCTGCACTTATGGGGGATGCGGAGTATGATCTCATATCAGAGACGGTTGATAAGGAGCAGGCTATAAAGATTCACAGAATACTGCATGATCTGCCGGAGCCATATAAAGAAGTGTTCACGCTCAGGGTATTTGGTGAACTGAGATTCGGGCAGATCGCTGATATATTTGGCAAGACGGAGAGCTGGGCGAGAGTGACATATCACCGTGCCAGAATGATGATAATGGATAAAATGTAACAGAAACAGGAGGTATAATAGTGAATAAAGATTGTGAAATTATAAAAGATCTCATACCACTTTACGTGGATGGCGTGTGCAGCGAGGAGAGCAAGGCAAAGGTTGAGGAGCATATAGAGCATTGTCCTGATTGTCTGATGACGGTTGAGCGCATGAAGTCGCATCTTGTGCTTCCGATGGAGGATAGTTCAGGTGTAAAGGGATTTAAGAAATTTGTAAATAAAAAGATAAGAGGAAGAGCGCTGGCGGTTATCTTGATATTTGTGTTGCTCTGGATAGTGCTCAACTGGGCGATAACCTGCAGGTGGACTGAGGTTTGGCCAAAGATGACATCGGAGGGGATACAACAGGCTGCCCAGGTTGTCGAGATAGACGGAATGTTGTACCTTCACCAGAATGGTCTTGAGGGAATGGGACAGATAGTAGATATAAGTACTTCAGATGAAATGGATAGCGGCGTATTCAAATTCTATCTCGGGGAGCAGGGGCTGACATCACTTGATATATTTGGAAATGCAAGGTCGTGGATGTCAAGTGAGGCGTATCAGAGCTTTGGAGGATATAGAGAGGGCGCGGCTGTCCCTCAGACAGAACATAAGGATACAGGCAGTTCAGATATATACTATGGCGATGAGGAGCCAAGAGTTATAAATAAGATTGTGTATTGCCACAAGGATGGAACCGAGGTTGCGACTCTCTGGGAGGAGAACCAGAATCTGCCGATCCTGAACAGTGAAAAATAGAATGTGTATGCCACATAAAACTCACATTACAAATAATTAAAGTAAAAACCAACCTTTTTTGCCATTTAATTGAATGATCCATGATATACTAGCATTGTGCATGACGTTCACGCTGTATTTAAAGGGGTATTGCCCCAGTTATGAAAAGGATAGTAAGCTAAATGGGAAATAAGAAAAAGATGGTGTTCAACGTATTGTTCCTGGTTCTCATATTTGCCGGAACGATATACGGAGTGTTTCACGGCGAGGATATAGGACAGATATCTGATATACTTCAGACGGTGAATCCTTGGTGGCTCATACCGGGAGTGGTATGTGTTGTGGTATTTATATGGGGAGAATCAATTATCATTCATTATATGATGCGAAATCTTGGAGTGAAGGTAGGCAGGGGAACCTGTTTCCTGTTCTCGTCGGTTGGATTCTTCTTTAGCTGTATTACACCATCTGCATCAGGCGGACAGCCGGCGCAGATATATTATATGAAGAAAAAGAAGATACCGATCCCGGTGTCCACACAGGTACTGCTCATAGTGACGATCACGTACAAGCTGGTACTGGTGCTTCTGGGACTTGGAATCGCTATATTTGGACAGAAGTTTATACATACTTATATAGATGATGTGCAGTGGGTGTTCTATCTGGGACTTGTGCTGAACGTGGTGTGTGTGGCAGGTATGGTGCTGTTCGCATTCCATCCGTCACTTGCCAAGGCATTTGTTGTGAAGGGCAGCAGACTTCTTGAGAAGATGAGATTCCTGAGACACAAGAAGTCCCGTGAGGAAAAGCTTGCAGCATCGATGGAGAAATACAACCAGACTGCGGATTATATGATGGGACATTTCGGGATGCTGGTGGTAGTGTTCATTATAACAGTTGTGCAAAGATTCTCACTATTTGCAGCGACATGGTTTGTGTACAAGGCATTCGGACTTGCGGGGGCATCTGCAGGACTTATCATACTGATGCAGGGAGCTATAGCTGTTGCGGTCGATATGCTTCCACTTCCAGGTGGTATGGGAATCAGTGAGAAGCTGTTCATGGAGATGTTTTTGCCGATATTTGGAAGCAAATTGTTGCTGCCGGGTATGATACTCAGCAGAGGGCTGGGATACTATACTGAGCTGATAATCAGTGCAATATTTACAGTGGTGGCAAGCTTTGTGATAGGAAGGAGATCTGAATGAAACCAAGATCAGAGATGAGCATGGAGCTCTATGAGATGATGCTTGACCGGGGATATCCCGAGGAGTTCTGTGATCTCATATCAAAGAATCTGAATACGGATTTTACGGCGGGCAGGATGATGGGCTATCTGTCGCATTATCAGGAGCTGCCTCTTGAGGAGATTGTGGATGAGATGTTGTCCATTCTCGCAGACCGGAACCGTATCATGCAGAAGAAGCAGCTTGAGAGCAACAATGCCGAGTGGAACCGATTTCTGGAGGAAGGCTTCGGATTGGATGAAGATGATGAATAATCTTTATAATAGTTGAGTTTCTTAACTGGTAAAATCTGTCGTTATATGGTACAAATATTTATAGAAAAGTATATGGAAAAAGGATTGATATAATGACGGAAAATGAAGCTAATCAGAGCGCTGAGGAACAGGAGAAAAAGGTACAGAGTGAGATAGAAGAGACCCTGGCCGGGGCCGGTATTGGTATGTGGACCATGGTGCTCATGAACGACGGCAGATCCATGCTGTATGCGAACAAGAAGATGAACGCTCTTCTTGGAACGACTGATGATCTGTCGCCTGAAGATAGATATGTAAAGTGGATAGCAGGCATTACTGAGGAGTCACAGCAGGCCACCGCTGAATACATGGAGACCATAAGACGCGACGGCAAGGCTGAGGTTATATATACCTGGATGCATCCAACCAGAGGACTGTTGCACATAAGATGTGGCGGTGTTCGGGACAGGAGTTTTACCGATGGCATAAAAGTCAGAGGCTACCATCAGGATATAACCGCTGTGCGCAATGCGGAACAGGCTCACAAGGAGAAACTCCGGGAGCAGGATTCGGTTATCAAGGCTGTTAGCAGCATATATTTTATTGTGTGTATATTCGATCTTCAGACCGGTAAGGTGCGGGTTATCAAGGAAGGTGATACCTTCAGAAAGCCGGCACAGAATGCGGATTACGAAGCAGGAAAGACAATAGAAAATGTGATAAATGACTGTGTGGTTGAAGAGGATCGTGAGCAGATGCGCAGATTCTACAATCTGGACAGGCTGGCGGAGAAACTCAGGACGGAGAAGAGCGTCAGTAAGGATTTCCGGGACACTTTATATGGCTGGTGCCGTATAACGGCGATTCCAGTCAGGACGGATGAGGAGAGTGAACTCACCCGTATACTCATAGGTGTTCAGGAGATCGACGAGGAGAAGAAGGAGGAGATCCGTGCCCAGAAGCTGCTTGCCGAAGCTTACGAAGAGGCCAAGCGTGCAAATACAGCGAAGACGGAATTTCTTTCACGCATGTCACACGACATAAGAACACCTATCAACGGAATCCTTGGAATGTCACGAATTGCCGAACAGTGCATAGATGACAGGGACAGAGTGATGGATGCGCTGTCCAAGATAGATGATGCTGGAAAACAGCTTGAACTGCTCATCAACGATGTGCTTGATATGAGCAGACTTGAGAGCGGAAGAACGGAGCTCACCAGTGAACCGTTTGACATAATAAAGGTTTTGAGAAGTGGATATGATCCGATCCTGGTCATGGCACAGGAGAACGATGTGAAGCTTACGGGTGCTCATTTCAATATAAAGCACAACATGGTTATAGGCAGTCCGCTTCATCTTCAGCGGATCTCTCTCAATATATTGACAAATGCCATCAAGTACAACAAGCCGGGCGGAACGGTAGAGGCGTGGATGGACGAGATACCTGTAGACGGCAGGCATTCCAATTATGTGTTCAGGATAGCTGACACAGGAGTTGGAATGAGCCAGGAGTTCATCAGCCACCTGTTTGAGCCATTTTCAAGGGAGCACACTGATGCGGGAACAAAGTATCAGGGAACAGGTCTTGGCATGGCTATTACCAAGGAGCTTCTCGACCTCATGGGTGGAAGCATAGAGGTTGATAGTAAGCCGGGTGTGGGTTCTACATTTACCATGAAGATACCATTTGAGATCTGTACAGATGTCGTTGAGCCAGAGAAGCCAGAGGATCACGAGGCAGTCAGACTTGATGGAATGAAGATACTGCTGGTTGAGGACAATTCGCTCAACATGGAGATAGCAACATTTATGGTGGAGACGGCTGGTGCTGTTGCCACAACTGCGGCAAATGGCCGTGAGGCTGTTGAGATATACAGATCACATCCGGCTGGAAGCTTCGATGTGATACTTATGGATGTGATGATGCCGGAGATGGATGGCCTTGAGGCCACCAGGCAGATAAGAAGCTCAGACCTTGAGGATGCCGGAACCATTCCGATCATTGCCATGACTGCAAATGTATTCGCAGAGGATGTGAAGAAGTGCAAGGCGGCGGGCATGAATGAGCACATAGCAAAGCCACTTGATGAGGATAAGGCATTACATATAATTGCGGGATACAGACATTAAACACAATAAGATACACGATTAAAGAGATAATGATACAGTAAGTAAAAAGCAGTCTGCGGACATCGCCAGTGTTATACATGGTGATGATCCGTCAGACTGCTTTTTATTAATTATATTGAAATGTCTGTCTAGCCGATGCCTCCGAGAAGGATACCAAGTATCAATACAAGGAGACATACAGGACAGTAGATGTATTTGCATATAGGCACGAACTTCTCTGTGAACTTCTTTTCCCTTCCGGTGTTGACCTGTGTCTCAACATATTTCTTGCCACATACCCAGAAGAACATGATTCCGGCAAGTCCTGCGCCAAGTGGGCAGATGTAGATGGACAGTACATCCATCCAGTCAGATACGATACCCTGTATACAGATGGATACCACAACTGCTATGACACCGATGATGGCACATGCAGGTTTTCTGCCAACTCCAAGCTTCTCCTGCACCGTTGCGATTGGTGCTTCGTACAGATTGATTAGTGATGACAGTCCCGCCATGAACACAGCCACAAAGAAGAGTATGGCAACAATATAACCGCCAGGCATGGACTTGAACAGGCATGGCAGATAGATGAACAGCAATCCCGGGCCGCCCTGGTTGAGCTGTGCTCCGGCAGTTGCCATGGCAGGTATGATTACCAGTGCGGCAAGCATGGCAGCAATCGTATCGAAAAGTGCAACACGTCCGGCAGCCCCCGGTATATCCTCATCGTCTGGCAGATATGAGCCGTATATCAGAGTTCCGTTTCCCGCAACTGAGAGTGAGAAGAATGCCTGTCCCAGCGCAAATATCCATGTCTTTGGATCTGCAAGTACCTTTGGCTCTATGCGGAAGATGTATTTGTATCCCTCTATAGCTCCCGGCTGGCATGCCGCATATATGGCCAGGATGATGAACAATACGAAGAACGCCGGCATCAGGACCTTGTTGGCCTTCTCAATACCGTTGCCCACGCCGAACATAAGGATGGTGATTCCGATGGCAAGTGCAATGATCTGCCATGCATTGTTGCCAAATGAAGATGCCATTCCGCCGAAGCTTGAAGCAAAGCCGTCTATATCCTCCGGTGACAGTGTGCTTCCGGTGAAAGCTCCGATCATGTATTTCAGTATCCAGCCCATGACGACCGTGTATCCGATGGCCATTGCCAGTGCGCCGAGCACAGGTATGCCGCCCAGCAGTTCACCGAGCTTTCGCTTGCCCTTTTTCTCCATGGTGATTCCAAATGCATCGATTGGACCGGATCTTGTAGCTCGTCCGAAGCTCATCTCTCCGATAACTCCGGTGAATCCGATGAGTACCACAAATATAAAATATGGTATGAGATAGGATCCGCCTCCGTACATGGAGACTCTTGTAGGAAACATCCAGATGTTGCCCATGCCCACGGCAGAGCCGATGCAGGCCAGGATGAAGCCCCATTTGTTGTTAAAAGATTCTCTCTTTTTCATGTATAATTCCTCCCAAATGTGTTCGTTACCGCATTGGCGGACCTCCCTCATAGTCCGTAAATTACGTTAACTTAATTAATATACATGAATATCATTTGGAAGTAAATTAAATAATGTGGACATGACTTAAAACATAGCTGCAAAAGCAAGAATTTAATTGAAAAATAACCGGCAGGTGGCGTACAATGTACCAGAAAAATGGAAAAAGTTATTTGAATATTATCTGAGAGGTGAGAAGATTGACAGAGGACAGATATGAACATATAGTACATCCATTTCCCCCACTATACGACGAGAAATCAAGGATACTCATACTGGGAAGCCTGCCATCGGTGAAGTCCAGGGAGCAGATGTTCTTCTACGGACATCCGCAGAACAGATTCTGGAAGGTCATCAGCAGAGTGCTTGGCGAGAAACTTCCGGTGACCATAGATGAGAAGAAAGCCATGCTGCATGCACACCACATAGCCCTGTGGGATGCGATCTACAGTTGTGACATCATAGGTTCAAGCGACAGCAGTATAAAGAATGTTACGCCCACGGATCTGTCGAAGATAGTGGAAGCTTCCAAGGTCACAAAAGTGATATGCAACGGCAAGACCTCAGGAAAGTATTATGCAAAATATCAGCAGAAGATACTTGGCATAGAACCTGTTGTACTTCCGTCCACAAGCCCGGCAAATGCTGCGTTTTCAGTGGATAAGCTGGTTGACATCTGGGGTGCTGAGATACCGGATATATGCAAATTATAGACAGAAGATAAACTCATACATAACATTTTCTAAAGCTTTCTGTAGAATGATGTACAACGAGTGAGAATATGTTATCATAGAGACCGCAGCCGGATGGAGTCAGATATCCGCTGTGAATTTAAAATATTCATAATGAAGTTAAAAGGAGAGAGAAGAGATGGCATTAAGTTTTATCGAGATACTTAAGGTAGTATTCCTTGGTATCGTGGAGGGAGTCACAGAGTGGCTCCCGATCAGTAGCACAGGACATATGCTTCTTGTGGATGAATTTATCTCACTGAATGCGAGCACTGATTTCAAGGAAATGTTTTTCGTGGTGATACAGCTTGGAGCGATACTTGCTGTCGTGACCATATTCTGGAATAAGATGTGGCCTTTCCAGCTCAAAGATAAGACACAGCCTGTCATGAAGAAAGATACCTGGAGTATGTGGTTCAAGACAGTTGTTGCATGTATACCTGGAGCGATAGTTACGATACTGTTTGATAATTACATAGAGGCGCATTTGCACACAGCGGTTGTCATAGCGATTGCCCTTATTTTCTATGGAATAGCATTTATTGTGATTGAGAACTGGAACAAGACCAGAACACCGAAGGTTGAGACGCTGAACGACATAACATACAAGACAGCATTTCTTATAGGTATGTTTCAGGTGCTCTCCATCATACCGGGTACATCCCGTTCAGGTGCCACCATCATAGGCGCTTTGCTCATCGGTGTATCAAGAGTGGCAGCAGCGGAGTTCACATTCTTCCTTGCGGTTCCGGTTATGTTCGGACTCAGTGCTCTGAAGATGATCAAATTCGGACTGTCATTTACAAGTGCTGAGTTCGCTATACTTATTATAGGTTGTGTCGTTGCATACCTTGTATCCATTGTTGTCATCAAGTTCCTGATGAGCTACATCAAGAAGCATGACTTCAAGATATTTGGCTGGTACAGGATCGTGCTCGGAGTTATAGTTCTTGCATATTTTGCCTTATTTGCATAGCTTATAAATAAATAAAATCAAAAATTGCATAATATATATAGTATGTGCTATAATGCCCATGAATTGTGCATTATAGCACATATTAACATTGTGATAAAATTTTATGGGAGAAGAAAGATGGCAAAGGTTTCAATCATCATTCCAACATATAACGTAGAGATGTATCTGGTGGAGTGTATGGATAGTGTTGTAAATCAGACATTGAAGGATATCGAGATCATATGTATCAATGACGGATCTACAGATAGTTCACTTGAAATATTAAAGGGATATGCGGAGAAAGACGACCGTATCATTATTGTTGACAAGGAAAATGGCGGTTATGGAATAGGCATGAATATCGGTCTTGATAAGGCTACAGGTGAGTATATTGGTATAGTTGAGCCTGATGATTTTGTGCCACTTAATATGTATGAGGAACTGTACAACAAGGCGGTTGAGAACGACCTTGACCTTGTAAAGGCAGATTTCTATAGATTTAAGCGCAACGATGACAATGGCAACATGACTTTGGTGTACAACCACTTGTCACCGAATGCAGAGGATTATAATGTTGTGTTCAATCCAAGCGAGACACCAAGTGCGATCCGTTTCATTATGAACACATGGAGTGGAATCTACAAGAGAAGCTTCATAGAGGAGTATCATATCAGACACAACGAGACTCCGGGAGCATCATTCCAGGACAATGGTTTCTGGTTCCAGACATTTATATATGCCAAGAGAGCTATGATAGTGAACAAGCCATATTATATGAACCGCAGAGATAACCCGAATTCATCTGTTCACAGCAGAGAGAAGGTATACTGTGTCAATGTTGAGTATGATCACATCAGAGATATACTTGTAAAGGATCCCGAGATCTGGGAGCGTTTCAGAGGCGTATACTGGCTCAAGAAATACCACAATTACAACGAGACGATCAGGAGAATCGGACCTGAATTCAAGAAGGATTATATAAGAAGATACAGCTCCGAGTTCAAGAGAGCAATGGAGATGCAGGAGATTGATCAGACTATATTTACAAAGCTTGAGTGGGCGAACATCCAGTTTATCATCAAGTCCCCTGACGATTACTATTATACAAGGATCGCATGTACAGATCGTGAGCGCAAGCTTGAGAGAGAAGTCAAGAGACTCCGTGGTCTGGTTCATCAGACCCGTGCAGATCTGGACAGAGTGAAGAAGACACCTACATTCAGGATCGGTGCGGTCATTATGTTCATACCTAGAAAGATCAAGAGTTTATTTAGTCGAAACAAATAGAGGTAAAGCTATGGGTACAAAGGTATCAGTTATTCTTCCTGTTTACAATGTGTCTGATTATCTGCGCCAGTGCATGGACAGCATAGTGGGTCAGACACTTAAGGATATAGAGATCATTTGCGTGGATGATGGCTCCACAGATGATTCTCTGGCGATATTGAAGGAATATGAGGCGAAGGATCAGCGTGTAAAGGTTATACAGCAGGCAAATGCCGGAGCCGGGGCAGCGAGAAACAAAGGTCTTGAGATCGCGACCGGAGAGTATCTTTCATTTCTGGATTCCGATGATTTCTTTGAGCCGGACATGCTGGAAAAGGCATGGAGCAAGGCTCACGAGACCAGAGCTCAGGTAGTTGTGTTCAGATCAGATCAGTACAGAGAGGATCTTCAGGAATTTGTTCAGGTCAGATGGACACTTCACGAGAAGGAGCTTCCACCGTACAGACCAATGTATTTCCGTAATTTCACGGGCAATATATTCAAGGTATTTGTGGGATGGGCTTGGGATAAGCTCTTCAGCAGGGAATATGTTGAGGAGAACCATTTCCGATTCCAGCAGCTCAGAACTTCGAATGATATGCTGTTCGTATTTTCAGCGATAGCATTTGCAACAAATATAGAGATAGTGGACGAGGTGCTTGCACACCAGAGAAGAAACAATCCAAAGTCATTGTCCAACACCAGAGAGAAGTCATGGCAGTGCTTCCACGAGGCTCTTGTGGCACTCAAGGCGGCGCTTGAAGCCCACGGCAATTTCTGGGAGTATGAGCAGGATTACATCAACTATGCACTGCATTTCAGTCTGTGGCATCTGGAGACCATCACAGGACCAAAGAAGGAGGTTCTGTTCAACAAACTTAAGGAAGAGTGGTTCGAGGAGTTTGGTATCAAGAGTCTTTCAGAGGAGTGCTTCTACAACAAGACCGAGTATGGCAAGTACAAGGTTATCATGGATAAGACCTTTGAGGAGTATGAGAAGGCAACAGCATAGAAAAGAAAAAACAGTTTCACCAGTCGATCGGTGAAACTGTTTTTTTGTGGACAAATGTGTGTATCAGAACAGGTTCATAGCACCTATGATGCCCTGATTTCCCTCGAGCCCTGCGGGAACAATGTATGTGTCGGTGTCCTTGACCTGTGGCATGTCGATGTAACCCGACAGCAGTTCAGTGTAGTAATTGCGGATCATAGGGAACAGGAATTTGTTGTCCATGACTCCGCCGCCAAGGACGATCCTCTCAACTGAGTAGCACATGGTGTAGTTGACCAGTGCCTCAGCTATATAAAATGCTTCAAGATCCCATACCGGTGAGTCGGCTGGGATGTCTTTGCCTTTCATTCCGGTTCTGCGCTCAAGCATAGGGCCGGATGCAAGACCCTCTACACAGCTCTGGTGGAATCGGCAGGTACATGGTATATCATCGCCGGTTCGTCTAGGGATGAGGATGTGGCCTGTCTCCGGGTGTTCCATGCCGTGAATGAGTCTGCCATCGGATATTATACCGCCGCCGATGCCGGTTCCAACAGTGAGGTACATTCCCGAGTTGAGTCCTTTCAGTGCTCCATACAGGTATTCACCCCAGGCTGCTGCGTTTACGTCTGTGTCCACCACAACCAGGCAGCCAAGCGCATCCGTAAATGCTTTGTAAAGGCTGAATCCCTCCCAATCTTTCTTGGGACTCCTCATGATGGAGCCGTAGGTAGGGGAATTAGGATTGATATCGGCCGGGCCAAATGTACCGATTCCGAGAGCGGATATGTCATATTTCTTAAAGTAATCTATCATGGCAGGCACGGACTGGTCAGGTGTGCCCGTCGGTATGGATATTCTGTCTATTATATTCTTGTCTGCATCGCCTATGGCACAAACCATCTTGGTGCCACCGGCTTCAAGTGCGCCGTAGTACATATTTCCTCCTTGGTGCCATGTTTATATGGCAGAAATTTTTCAAAATTATATACATTATATATGCCGTGTCACTTATCTTCAAGCCCGGATTTGCGTCGGTACTTGTGGAATATAAAAGAGAATTGGTGTACGCTTTTTTGGACACTTGACAAGATAAGATAGAGCCATATTAAGGAGCTTGATAGAGGCTTGAAGCTTGGAAGATAAAGTGTACAGGAGGCGTGATCATGATAAAAGGATATTTTGTTTCGGAAGGGTATATGGGATATGTGGACGGAGAGTACCAGCTTTTCGCTGATGAAAGAGATTATGTTGAGTATATAGAAGATTAGCCATTTAGCTTCTTGACCTTAGCATAACTTATGTTATGATGAGGCATATGGGTTAATACACAGGGATTACAATACGGATGGTGCTGCTATGAAAATCTGCAAGGTGATTCATGAGTTTGTATATCATGGATAATCTAAATATATACAAGGAGCAAACATAGTGGAAAAGGTATTGAACAAAAAAGAATATGTTATGGATATGACAGAGGGAAGCAGTATGAAACTGATCATGAAGTTCTCAGTTCCGCTACTTATAGGCAATCTATTTCAGCAGGTATACAGCCTGGTTGATTCGATAGTGGTTGGTCGTCATCTAGGGGCAAATGCGCTTGGCGGTGTGGGATCAGTTGGAATGATCAGTTTCCTGTTTTTTTCTTTGTGCAATGGAATGGCATCTGGAATAGGTGTTGTCATATCAAGATATTTTGGAGCGAAGAAAGAAGAGCAGGTAAAAAAAGCCATAGCAAATGCATTGTTTGTCATATTGGCGGTTGGTGCACTCATGAGTATACTGGGATATTGTTTTGCGGGGCCTATTATAAGGCTCATGAAGACCCCTGCAGAGACATTTGACTACGCATATACATACATGAGGATCACCTGTGGATTTACGATAGCGGTGGCTATTTATAACGGAATTTCTGCTGTGCTAAGGGCACTTGGGGATTCAAAGACCCCACTTATATTTCTCATGATTGC
The DNA here is from genome assembly GCF_003461545.1 of Coprococcus sp. AF16-22. Taxonomy (NCBI): domain Bacteria; kingdom Bacillati; phylum Bacillota; class Clostridia; order Lachnospirales; family Lachnospiraceae; genus Coprococcus; species Coprococcus sp. AF16-22. The sequence continues at coordinate 55,664 of NZ_QTXH01000010.1, read as the reverse complement.
TTCTGCCATAAATGTTGTGCTTGATATAGTGTTTGTCATATACATGGATATGGGCGTTGCCGGTGCCGCATATGCAACGGTTCTCAGTCAGATCCTGTCTAGCGTTGGCTCTATATGTTATGCGGTGAAAACCAATCCCTATTTCAGACTGAAGAGAGGCCATTTCAAGTTTGACAGAGATATAATGAAGGAAGATTTCAGTATCGGTATACCAATGGCGGTTCAGACTTCCATGATATCAATATCCTGCTCAATACTGCAGACCCTTATAAATGGATATGGTCCGGAGGTCATGGCTGCATATACTGCAACAGGAAAGGTTGAGGGAATCATATTCCAGCCGTTTAGTTCTCTGGGACTTGCATTGTCTACATTTGCAGGACAGAACTGTGGCGCACGCAAGTACGAAAGGGTGCGCAGAGCGGTATGGCAGACAGAGCTCATCACGCTGGCTCTTGGCGCAGCAATGTTCTGTCTGGTAGCAGTTTTCAGGGAAAATGTTGTGGGATTTTTCGTGACGGAGGAGAATGTCATAAGGCTTGGCGCGAAGGGACTTGTGATATCCGGAAGTATGTATATTGCACTTGGAACGATATATACCATGAGAGGCGCATTAAATGGAATGGGGGATGTGGTGTTCTCCATGCTGAATGGTGCTCTTGAGGTGGGAGGAAGGATAGTATTTGCGCTGATACTGATGTATGTGTTAAAGATGGGATTCTGGGGAGTGTGGTATACGAATATATTTACATGGATTGTGATAGCACTCACCGCATCTGTGAGATTTTCTGTGTATATAAGAAAGTGTCAGAGAGAAGATGACGGTACGGAAAATGCATAGATAATAATTAATATAGCAAGGACGCCTTTTGGGGGGCGTCCTTCTTCGATTCAATCACATTGATATTCCAAGGGATATAGGTGTTATGAATTAGCATACTTTATATTTTGACAAAAATTCAGCGCTATATTATCTTTAATACAGAATAAACAGGAGATGACCATATATGTCAGGGGAAAGATCAGTGGATGTTGAAAAAATAAATAATAATGAAAAAGGCTTTGAACCGGCGCATATCAGAAGTGTGATCTCGCTGGCTCTGTTCAGCTTTGTATTTCTGGGTATGGAATTCTTCTTCGACAGCAGGGCTGCGGAGTTTGTGGATGCCAGAAGTGTTCTGTTGTATCAGAGCGTGATACTGCTGGCCAGTGCGGTGGGACTATTCATATATGCACTGATTGAGAGATATGTCGGCAGCAAAATCAAACAGATAATAATTATTACTTTGAATATAGTGGAGGTTGCCGCGCTCGCAGCGATAATACTGTGTTCCGGCAAATTGATACTGTTATATGGAATTATATTCTTTATTGTGTGTGGTGTTATGGGAGGACGCGTGTATCACGATGTGAGCCGCGATTATACGGATAGAAAGCATCTTACGGTAATTGTGGGAATTTCATATGCACTTGGACTGCTTCTGCAGTATATCAATTATAATCTTATAGACAATGTGATCCTGCGTATGGTTATGTTCTCGCTGGCCATAGTGGCACTTGCAGTGATACTTTTTCTGGCCAGAGATGAATACGCAGAAGCGGACACATACATGGTAGATGAGCGGAACAAAACGGATTGCAAAGAAAAATGTGACGAAACAACTCCTGATAGCGGATCGGTGGCTGTGGCGCTTGTGATGGTTGTTCTTCTTATGACGTTTATATTTTCCGCACTGGATAATGTTGTGACCGTTGTCCACGCTGAGGGCGGGGCAGATGTGGGGCAATGGCCAAGGTTGTTTCTCGCATTAAGCGGAGTTGCAGCAGGCTTCTTGTTTGATATAAAAGATCAGCGCTTTATGAATCAGATGATGTACTGCGTTACAGTGTTGTCCGTTATAGCCATGCTTATCATAGAGTTTGGAGGGGCATTTATCATAGGTCTGATTGTATTCTATCTTGCAGCCGGATTCTTCGTAGTGTATTTCACGACAGGATTCATAAATGTATCCTATGGAATGCGTTGGTCAGCGCTTTGGTCTGGTGCCGGAAGGGCAGTCAACAACATTGGTGCGGGTATTGTGGGAATAATATCATATATGCTGATAGATTCCCCCGGAATCATGGTTATGAGTGTAGTGGTCATATTGTTGCTCGTACTTATAAGCATTGCGGTATTTGTGCTTGAAAATCTACAGAAGGAACAATATAGACGATATGATGAAGAAAAAGTGACGAAATCGGCGGAGAATTCTAACGCAAGAGTTGAGGTTGATTTTGAATGCTTTGCAGATGCTCATCACCTCACTGGACGTGAGCGGGAGGTGTTGCAGAAGTTGCTTGTATCTGATGGCAGTGTACAGGATATAGCGGATGAGCTGTACATATCAAGGGCATCCCTATATAGGCATATATCTTCCATGAATGAGAAGACTGGAACGAAGACCAGAGTAGGCCTTATTCAGTATTATTATGGATGGCATGAGGAATGATGATTGCGTGAGAGTTGATTGCTATGGAAGTATAAGTGTGCCAGATTGAAAATACACATATGGATTAGATAAAAGTGATGAATGAATGTAAAATTGAATATATAGCACATATTGAGACATATGTAACGTTATGAAAACGACAGCAGATGACTATAATCTATGACATAAAACAACAGGTGAGTTACTTACCTGTAGACGAAGAATATCATAGAAGGGGGAATGACTATGAAGCATTTCAGGAGATTGACATTTCTGCTGTCGTTTATTTTTATTCTGACGGTAGGCGGTGTCGCGGCGATGGCCGCAAACAATGGCCCGTGTGAGGATGAGGAGTGGAGCTTTGCATATGTTGAGTTCTACAATCCGGATAATAACGAAGCGATATATGTGTACAGCTTCAGGACTCCGCAGGCAGGAACAACTACCAGTGCCAAAGGTGCGGTGTATGACAAGAGTACGAACACTTTGACACTCACCAATTGTAATTTGCCGGATTACAGGGTCGTTACCAATATGATGGGCGATGATTTTAAGATCAAGCTCGTGGGAACGAGTCATGTAAGTGCATTGTATGCATGGGGAGATGGATATGGCGGTTCTGTGGAAATCGTTGGTGACGGTAAATTGTATGTCAACGAGAAGCAGAAGTCAACTGACGCAATAGTTTTACAGCCGGAGGGAACAAGATCATACTTCAAGATAAGCGGAAATGCTGAGGTACACGCATTTGCGGGAAAGACGGATGGCAACCTTGTTCTGGCCATGAACACAACGGTTGCAGATTGTTTTGCTGTAAATGGTTTGACAGGTCTTCAGAAGACACAGGCAACCAGAATGAACTATGAGCAGATACAGAGCATAGAGATTGATCTGAGCGGTGAAGGTGACATTTGTCAGGTGTACAAAAAAGCTGATGATAAGAAATTGTATACTGTGACGGAGGGGGTGCGTACCGAGTATAATCCAGATGGAACGATAAAGGCAGAGAATGTGCGTATATATACAGAGTATGAGCTCATGCCTATACCAGGAAACGATGGAAAGTATTATATGCATGAGCTGAAGACTACAGAGGGTACATTCAACGCTGAGGAGTGTGGATACACCGATACACAAGAATCTGTTGCCGGATATTCTTTCAGATCCTCTTCACCTGCATATGTGTACATTGAGGAGAAGACGGGCGATAAGTGTGTATTTTTATATAATTCAATAGATAATAACTACAAAGATTATGCATATTTCAAATATGACATAGCAGGTGTACTTGGCGATGTGACAGACAAGTATGGAAATGTGTCATCATATTGTATGGTGGAGAAGTCAGAAGACAATGTTTCATTTACAAGAGACCAGTATTACAGCAATGAGTATATGTTGTCACAGGGTTACAAGGTATCCGGTGAGCTTGAATATATACAGAACACTTACGTGGTGTATAGTAATGCCGCGTCTGGCGTCCTCACAGCAAAGACGACCGTATGTAAGCACGCCACAAAGGTGAACACTGTGACAACAAAAGCAACAATGTCGAAGGCTGGCGTCATCACCACAACGTGTAAGTCATGCGGCAAAAAGCTTTCGACATCCAGAATATCCAAGGTGTCTACAATTAAGCTTAATACGGCTTCGTATGTATATAATGGAAAGGTCAGAACACCGGCGGTTACAGTAAAAGATGCCGCTGGGAATATTCTGACAAAGAATAAGGATTACAAGGCCACCTACAGTGCGGGGAGAAAAAATGTAGGAAAATATTCGGTCAAGGTCACATTGTGCGGAAATAAATATAAGGATTCGAAGACAATGTATTTCACCATCAATCCGAAGGGAACCACCATTGCTGCGACTGCGTCCGGCAAGGGCAGCATGACAGTCAGATGGAACAAGCGGATGACACAGACAACGGGTTACCAGTTACAGTATTGTGCAAATAAGAATTTCAGAAGAGGCACAAAGGTAAAGACTGTAAGCAAGAACAAGACGATCAGAACAAGTGTCAGGAAGCTTGCGAGTGGAAAGACATATTATGTACGTGTGAGAACCTACAAGACAGTAAAGATAAATGGAAAGTCAGTGACATTTTACTCTGCGTGGAGCAAGGCGAAATCAGTTAAAGTAAAATAGCTTAATAACATCCTTTTGAACAACGGGGCGTATACAGAACATAACAACAGTTTTGTATACGCCCCACTTTTTGTGTGCAAAAATTGCAGATGGTATTATAATATACAAAGGCGATGTGAAGCTTCAGCCATGTACAAAGAAGGATGACTGGTGCTTCAGTATACAGACAGGAGTTATTATGAATAAAATACTTGTGGCGGTTGACTCGTTCAAGGGAAGCATGACTAGTCTTGGAGCGGGGAATGCCATAGAAAAAGGAATAAAGTCCATATTGCCGGATGCAGAGATAAGGGTTCGTCCGGTGGCGGATGGCGGTGAGGGCACGACGGAGGCCATTATATATGGAAAGAATAATGTCAGCAGGGGGAGCTGTGTTGTGACAGGGCCGCTGGGGAAAAAGATCACTGCGGAGTATACGATATACGATGCTGCGGATGGAAGAACTGCTGTTATGGAGATGGCCGCTGCTGCGGGACTTCCTCTTGTCCCTGAGGATCAGAGAGATCCGATGCACACTACTACCTATGGTGTTGGCGAGATGATAAGGGACGCTATCTTAAAGGGATGTGAGCGTTTCATTGTCGGAATCGGAGGAAGTGCGACAAATGACGGCGGCATCGGAATGCTTCAGGCGCTTGGATTTTCCTGCCTTGACGCGGATGGTCATGAGGTGCCATATGGGGCAGAGGGGCTTGGAGTTCTTGAAAGGATTGTTATTCCGGGGAAGATGCTTGTCCGTAAGAATTCATCAGAGCTGGCTGTAGCAGATCCTGTCGATACGCCAATTGTAGGCACTGCTGCGATATCTGGTGCAGGTGCTGTTGATGAGTCATGTGTAGATGATGATGATGACTTTGCATCCAGATTATTGCACTGCACATTCAGTATTGCCTGTGATGTGACAAATCCCCTTGTGGGTGAGCTTGGTTGCAGCCGTGTATTTGCACCGCAGAAGGGTGCGGATGCGGAGACGGTTGAGCTCATGGATGGGTACATGAAACACTATGCTGATGTTGTGGAAAGATCTGCTGAGGGAAAGTCTGACAGAAACACTCCGGGTGCTGGCGCGGCGGGAGGTATCGGATATGCTTTTCGTATGTTTCTCGGAGGGAAACTTATGTCGGGGATTGATATAGTTTTGTCTGAGACAGGGCTTGAGGCAGATGTAGAATGGGCGGATACAGTCATAACAGGTGAGGGCAGGATAGATGCCCAGACCATGATGGGAAAGACACCGGCGGGAGTTGCAAGGCTTGCAAAGGAACATGGTAAATATGTGATCGCTATAGGAGGATGTCTTGGGGATGGTGCGGAGAACTGCGTCAAAGAAGGATTGTTCAATGAGTGTTACGCAGTGAACAATGTGCTTGGTATAGATGACAGTGATTCGGAGCAGGTGAGAACGGCGATGAAGCCTGAAAATGCTGCGGCGAATTTGACGACGTGTGCCGCAAAGATCACAGAACTTAAGGAACAGATGTCGGCACGTGTGTGCAGACCTGCACGGCTTAGATAGATATGGTATTAAATTGTTTGAAACAGAATCAGAGGCGTGTGAATTTTTTCTGCAAAAAATGAAGAGATATGCAAGAAAATAAATTTACTACTATATAATACGAGGAGGAGACAAAGATGACAAGAGAAGAAGCGTGGGAATTACTCACAGAGTACAACAAGGATGAGTTCCATCTGGAGCATGCACAGATCGTAGAGGGAACCATGAAATATTTTGCAAGGGAGCTTGGTTATGGCGATGAGGAAGAGTTCTGGGGAATAGTCGGACTGCTTCACGATCTGGACTTTGAACAGTATCCTGAGCAGCACTGCATCAAGTCCCAGGAGATCATGAGAGAGCACGGTGTTGACGAGAGGATCATTCATGCGACGGCAAGCCATGGCTATGGTATCACGGTTGACATAAAACCAGAACATGAGATGGAGAAGGTTCTCTATGCTGTGGACGAGCTTACAGGACTTATCGGAGCGGTTACACTCATGAGACCATCAAAGAGTGTTCAAGATCTGGAACTCAAGTCAGTTAAGAAGAAATACAAGAGCAAGGGATTTGCTGCGGGATGCTCCAGGGAGGTCATCGAAAGAGGTGCAGATATGCTTGGTTGGTCACTTGATGAATTGATCACCAAGACTATAGAGGCACTCAGGACATTCAGACCATGATCGGGGGTATAAAGAAAATCGGAGAATTTGTCCGCAAAGAGACAGTGCTCACCGTGGCACTTCTGCTGGCGGTGATATCGGCATTTATCGTGCCTCCGGACAGCGCGTATGTGGACTACATAGATTTCAGGACACTTGCGATACTGTTCTGTCTTATGACAGTGGTTGCGGGATTTTCACAGCAGGGAATGTTTGGCATCATAGCGAAAAGCATGATAAATCGTATGGGTTCGCTCCGGGCGGTGACATTTGTGCTTACATTTATGTGCTTCTTTTTCAGCATGTTTATCACAAATGATGTGTCGCTCATAACATTTGTGCCGATGACGCTTACTGTTCTGGGAATGGCCGGGGAGGAAGTCCTCGCCAGATGGATGGTTCCTGTGATAACGCTCCAGACCATAGCCGCGAATCTTGGAAGCATGCTGACACCTATAGGCAATCCGCAGAACCTGTATCTGTACGGACTTGCAGGGATCAGCGCAGGCAGGTTTGTATTGCTCATGCTGCCATATACAGTGGCATCGGCAGCGCTTCTTGTAATATGTGTCATAGTATGCATGAAAGGAAAAAACAGGCAGCTTGAGATCAGACTCTCAGGCAGTGATATACAGGTGAACAGGAAGCTGGTGGGTATATATAGCATACTTTTTGTGTTGTCATTGCTCACCGTGGCGCGGATCGTCCCATACTGGGTGACATTTGCGGTAGTGCTTGTGGTAGTCCTTATATGCCAGAGAAGATTGCTGCTGAAGGTAGACTATTCGCTGATATTCACATTTGTGGGATTCTTCGTGTTTATCGGAAACATGGGAAGAATAGAAGAATTTAGGACATTTGTGGAGAGTGTTCTTGGCGGGCATGAGATGATCACATCAGTACTTGCAAGTCAGGTCATAAGTAATGTGCCAGCGGCGGTGTTATTGTCGGGATTTACAGATAAATACACAGATCTGATAGTCGGTACCAATCTCGGAGGACTCGGAACTTTGATTGCATCCATGGCAAGTCTGATCTCATTCAAATACGTGGCGAGACAGGACAAGGGCGCCAGAGGAAGATATCTGGCATACTTCACATTTGCAAATGTGCTGTTCCTGGTGGTGCTTATATGCATGTGGAAAATAATATTTTAGCCAGAAAATTATTGCCCTTAGATGGCAGTAGTCATAAAATAGAAAGGTAAGTTTCTTCAAATTAAGGAGGTAGATAATATGAGTAAGAATCTTGGTGCAAAACCTATGCTGGTGCCACAACCGGTCATGATGATCGGAACATACGATGCCGATGGCAATGCAAATGTCATGAATGCGGCATGGGGCGGAATAGTCGGAGCAAATGAGATCATATTTGACCTTGGAAGTCATAAGACTACCGAGAATATAAAGCTGAACAAAGCGTTCACAGTTGCCATTGCTGATGCAGAGCATGTGGCAGCCTGTGACTATGTGGGAATCGTGTCGGCAAATGACGAGCCAGACAAGATGAAGAAGGCTGGTTTTACAACCAGAAAGAGCGAGTTTGTAAATGCTCCAGTCATCAACGAGCTTTCACTGACAATGGAGTGCAAGCTCAAGGAGATCATAGACGGGGACAAGTTCCTCGGCGAGATTGTAAATGTTGTTGCAGACGACCGTATCCTGGGCGATGACGGCGAGATCACATATGAAGAGTTCCATCCGATCGTGTTTGACACCATCGGACATGGATATTTTGCACTCGGCGACAGGGTTGGCGATGCTTTCTCAGAGGGTAATAAGTTGAAGTAGACAAGCTTGTAACTTGGGAAAATCATCAAATTGTACATTGTAACATGAAAAAATTAGCCATTTTTGGAAGAAAAACCTTAATTTTTCAAGCAAATGTTCAATATACATATGGAAAAAGGCGAAATAATGTGATATAACAGACACATACAAAAAAGCACAAGCTAAAGTGAAAGGAAGATGTAGATATGGATAAGAAGAATATCGATTGGGCAAACCTTGGATTTGGCTATGTTCAGACAGATAAGAGATTTGTAGCAAATTATAAGGATGGAGCATGGGATGAGGGTACACTCACAGAGGATCCTAACGTAGTATTAAACGAGTGCGCAGGTGTTCTTCAGTACGCTCAGACAGTTTTCGAGGGAATGAAGGCTTACAGAACAGAGGATGGACGTGTTGTATGTTTCCGTCCTGACCTCAACGCAAGCAGAATGGCAGACTCAGCAAGAAGACTTGAGATGCCACCTTTCCCAGAGGATAGATTTGTACAGGCAATAGTAGATACAGTAAAGGCAAATATTGATTATGTACCACCTTACGGATCAGGTGCTACATTATATATCAGACCATATATGTTCGGTTCAAATCCAGTTATAGGTGTTAAGCCGGCAGACGAGTATCAGTTCAGAATCCTCACAACACCAGTTGGTCCTTACTTCAAGGGCGGTGCAAAGCCTATCACAATCAAGGTTTCAGATTTCGATAGAGCAGCACCTCACGGAACAGGACACATCAAGGCTGGTCTTAACTATGCAATGAGCCTTCATGCAATAGTTACAGCACACAAAGAGGGATTCGATGAGAACATGTACCTCGATGCAGCTACAAGAACAAAGGTAGAGGAGACAGGTGGAGCAAACTTCATCTTCGTTACAAAGGACGGCAAGGTAGTTACACCTAAGTCAAACAGTATCCTCCCATCGATCACAAGACGTTCACTGATGGTAGTTGCAAAGGATATCCTTGGACTTGAGGCTGAGGAGAGAGAAGTATACTTCGATGAGGTTAAGGATTTTGCAGAGTGCGGTCTGTGCGGTACAGCAGCGGTTATCTCACCTGTAGGTAAGATCAACGACCACGGCAAGGAGATCTGCTTCCCAAGCGGTATGGAGAAGATGGGACCAGTTATCCAGAAGCTGTATGATACTCTTACAGGAATCCAGATGGGCAGAATCGAAGGTCCAGAGGGATGGCTTAAGGTAATCGAGTAATGATCGAGTAATTCGGTGTAAGATAATAAATATTGAGAACATTATAACCCCACTGATGTCTGATGGTAAGTCGGATGTCGGTGGGGTTTTTGTGTATCCAAGTTAGTTCGGTGTAAGAAAGATTAGCCCCATATACTAACAATTAGAATTGACTTGCACCGACACTGAAGAGTTATAATTGTATAGACAATAGAAGAAACGAAAGATAAATTGTATATCGGATAGTGCGTTGATACATAAGATGATTCATGAAATCTATTATTTTGAAGGGGTGGTTACTATGATGTCATTATCAGATGCAGTAAACGGTTTCTCAGGTGAGATAGCTTGGAACTGCGCGGACAGATCCCTGTTCGGCGCATGTCAGCTTGAGACCGGAGATCAGGTGCAAGTCGTATCGTCTTACTTTGGCAATGTGATAATCAAGGCAAAGGGAAAAAGACTTGCTATAACAAGAGATGCGGCGGAGCGGATAAAGCTGGCTTAGATTGAAAGTCAGAAGAAACGGGAAAAAACGGTAGTTGCTGGAGAACAGCGGCTGCCGTTTTTTTGTCATAAAAATTATTAAATCTTTATAGATATTTAATTGACTGAGAATATATGCAATGATAAACTTTCAAAGATATTTAATTAAAGAAAGAATACGCTTGGAAATGTAAAGGGGAAAACAACGTCAGCTAAAGCATGGCATTTTCTCCGTCAGAAGAAAGCGTAGATATCAGATGAATGTATCCCTGCATAATGTATATTAACGTGTACAACATAACATCACCTGTACAGGACATTTGAGGCCACCGGTCCTTAGTACCGCTGTAGGCCGAAATGAGCGGGAGCGATCCGGTACAGGTGATGTTATGTTGTGCACATAGAAAGACTAGAGGGGGATACATTCATCTGATCAATAATTGTTCAAGGAGGAAATGACATGCAGATATTCAGAAATCTGAAGCCATATTGGAAGTCGGTCATTATCATAGCCCTTCTTCTCGTTCTGCAGGCATACTGTGATCTGTCACTTCCGGACTACACTTCAAAGCTCATAGATACCGGTATACAGAACTACGGTATAGAGAACTGTAGCCCAAAACAGATCCCGGAGAAAGCCTACAACGTGATAGACGGATTTATGGATGACGATGAGAAAGCCGTATGGGAGAAATATTATAAAGACGGTTCTGATGGTTATTATTATCTGACAGAAGACGGAGAGGAACACATAGAAGAAGTGGATGGTGCCTGTATGAAGGGGCTTATGATGTATTACTATCCATATCAGATGGTGAACTCTGATGAGGACAATGCAATTAAGGCAGGACTCGATAAGATGGGAATCACCCTTGACGATATGCCGGAGGAGATGTGGGCGCAGATCGGTGAACAGATGAAACCTACGGTTGACGGCATGCTCGACAGCATGGGTGAAGACTATATGGAATCCACAGCCATAGCATGTACAAGGATATGCTATGACAGCTTTGGCTACGATTATAAGGCAGGACAGATGTCATATCTGAAGTGGGCAGCGGTGAAGATGCTTGGGATGTCACTTCTCATGGCTGCAGCTGCGGTTCTCATAGGACTTGTGGCGTCGAGGGTTGCAGCAAGCGTTGCCTGCGGACTCAGAGAGAAGGTGTTCAACAAGGTTATCGCATTTTCGGATGCTGAGATCAACAAGTTCTCAACAGCATCCCTTATAACGAGATCTACAAATGATGTCCAGCAGATACAGATGGTCACTGTTATGATGCTCAGAATGGTTCTATATGCACCGATACTTTCTATTGGAGGCATCGTCAAGGTTGTTGAGAATGGAGCTGGAATGGGCTGGGTAATATTCATTGGCATAGCAGCAGTTGTGATTCTCATGGGAACGCTTATGGTCATCGCCATGCCAAAGTTTAAAGTTATGCAGACACTGGTGGACAGAGTAAACCTTGTGTCAAGAGAGATACTTACAGGTATCCCGGTTATCAGGGCATTTGGCAGGGAGGAACGCGAGGAAGAGAGATTCGATGAGGCAAATAAAGATCTGACGAAGAACACATTGTTCGTTAATAGAGTCATGACATTTGCAATGCCTATACTCATGTTCATCATGTATGCAATAAGCATACTTATAGAGTGGGTGGCAGCCCACAAGATCGATGCGGGTGTCCTTCAGGTAGGATCAATGACTGCATTTATTACATATACAATGCTTATCATTATGTCATTCCTTATGCTCAGCATGATGTCAGTCATGCTCCCTCGTGCCAGCGTGGCAGCAGACAGAATACAGGAGATCATAGATACGGATGTGACAGTTCAGGATGCAGCCGGAGCAAAGAAGCTTGAAGCACCAAGGGGTGTCGTAAAGTATGACAATGTCGCATTTGCATATCCGGGCGCAGATGAGAATGTACTTGAGAATATCTCATTTGAGGCCAAGCCTGGACAGACTACGGCGATCATAGGAAGTACCGGTTGTGGTAAGAGTACACTGGTTCAGCTCCTCCCGAGATTCTATGATGTTACGGAGGGCTCGATAACGATAGACGGACAGGATATAAGAGACCTCACCATGGAGAGCGTGAGACAGAATATCGGTTTTGTTCCGCAGAAGGGAATTCTGTTCTCGGGAACGATTGCGTCCAATATAAGATTCGGTGCACCGGATGCATCTGATGAAGATGTCAAGCTTGCAGCTGAGATTGCCCAGGCATCTGACTTCATAGAGGAGAAGGAGCACGGTTACGACAGTGCGGTTGCCCAGGGCGGTGGAAATGTGTCCGGTGGTCAGAAACAGCGTCTTGCTATAGCCAGAGCCATAGCGAGAAAGCCGAAGATCCTGATATTTGACGACAGCTTTTCAGCGCTTGATTTCAAGACGGATGTGGCAGTCAGAAAGGCACTTGGTGAGCACGTAAATGACAGCACGGTATTTATCGTTGCACAGCGTGTAAGCACTATACTCTCAGCAGATCAGATACTTGTGCTTGACGAGGGTACGATAGTCGGCAAGGGAACACACAAGGAACTCATGCAGACCTGTGAGGAGTACAGGCAGATAGCCGAGTCGCAGCTTTCCCCATCGGAGATAGCAGCCAGTCTTGGAACTGACTCAGAAAGGCAGGTGTAGGACATGGCAGAACAGAATCAGACAAATAATCAGAGAAGTTTCAGAGGCCCTAGAAGAGGCCACGGTCCTATGATGGGCGGCGAGAAAGCCAAGGACTTCAAGGGAACGATAGGAAAGTTATTTAGATACATAGGCAAGTACAAGGCAGCGGTTGTTGTCGTTGCTATATTTGCAATTGGAAGTACGGTATTCAACGTAGTATGTCCGAAGGTACTCGGCAAGGCGACAACAGCCCTGTCCGAGGGGATCATGAACAAGATAACAGGCAACGGCGGAATTGATTTCACGTATATCGGTAAGATATTGCTGTTCTGTCTTGGTCTGTATGTGCTGAGTGTGGCATTTAGCTTTGTACAGGGCTTCATCATGACCGGTATCACACAGAAGGTGTGCTACAGGATGAGACGTGAGGTGTCCGAGAAGATCAACAGGATGCCGATGAGCTACTTTGAGAGCAGAACCTATGGCGAGGTACTTTCAAGAATCACAAATGATATAGACACCATGGGAAATGGTCTGAACCAGAGTATCACACAGCTCATTACATCGGTTAGTACGGTCATCGGTGTAATCGTGATGATGCTCACGATCAGCCCGCTTATGACACTTATATCAGTGCTGATACTTCCGATAAGTATCATGCTCATGATGTTTGTCATCAAGAAATCCCAGAGATTCTTCAAGCAGCAGCAGGAATACGTGGGACACATAAACGGTCAGGTTGAAGAGGTGTATGGCGGACACAATGTCATAAAAGCGTTCAATAAGGAGAACGACGTTAGAAGAGAGTTCCATGAGACAAATGAGACTTTGTACAAGTCAGCATGGAAGTCACAGTTCTTATCAGGACTGATGCAGCCTATCATGATGTTTGTCGGCAATCTGGGTTATGTGGCAGTTGCCATATCAGGTGCGGCTCTGGCGATCAGAGGAACTATCCAGATAGGTGATATCCAGGCATTTATACAGTACGTGAAGAACCTCACACAGCCTGTTCAGCAGGTTGCCCAGGTCACAAATATGATGCAGCAGATGGCAGCAGCCGCTGAGCGAGTATTTGAACTTCTTGAAGAGAAAGAAGAGGAGCAGATAGTAGAGAATCCTGTATCCACAGAGGGAATCAAGGGTGAAGTTACATTTGAACATGTAAAGTTTGGCTACAATCCGGATCAGATCATCATCAAGGATTTCTCAGCCTATGTAAAACCGGGACAGCAGGTAGCTATAGTCGGACCTACCGGAGCGGGCAAGACCACCATGGTCAAGCTGCTCATGAGATTCTACGACGTGAATGGCGGTGCTATACTTCTGGACGGACACAATATTAAGGACTTCAACAGACGTGAGCTCAGGGATGTATTTGGCATGGTGCTTCAGGATACATGGCTGTTCAAGGGTACTATCATGGAGAATATCAGATACGGAAGACTGGACGCTACGGATGAGGAAGTTATCGCAGCGGCAAAGGCAGCTCATGCACATAGATTTATCTCGGCACTTCCGGGTGGATACAACATGGAGCTCAACGAGGAGATAACAAATATCTCCCAGGGACAGAAACAGCTCTTAACTATCGCAAGGGCAATTCTTGCTGACAATCCGGTTCTGATCCTTGATGAGGCTACATCGTCAGTCGATACGAGAACAGAACACAGGATTCAGAGAGCCATGGACAATCTGATGAAGGGCAGGACAAGCTTTGTCATAGCCCACAGACTGTCAACCATCAAGAATGCAGACATAATCCTTGTTATGAAGGACGGTGACATCATAGAGCAAGGTAACCATGACGAGCTCATGGCGCAGAATGGATTCTATGCGGATCTGTATAACTCGCAGTGGAGTTAAAGGATTTATAGATACCCATAGCTTAAAACTATGACGAGTCTCAAAATAATAGTATTTTCCATGGACAGCCTATCCTGCTAGAATATCCTCAAGTTAAGAAAACGAGAAAACACTACGGAGGATAAAGACATATGAGCAAATTACAGACACCTTTCAGATACGATTTTGTAGGAAGCTTTCTGAGACCACAGGCACTCAAGGATGCGAAGGCAGCATACAGGGACGGAAAGATCACCAAGGAGGAGTTCGACAAAGTTGTTAATGAGGAGATTACCAAGGTCGTTGCAAAGCAGAAGGAACTTGGATTCCATGCGATCACAGATGGCGAGTTCAGAAGAACATTCTGGCATCTTGACTTTATGTGGGGACTTGATGGAGTTGCCCATGAGAACACTGGAAATGGTGTGAAATTCGATGCAGAGCTTGCGGTTCTTGATGATACGTATCTTGTAGGTAAGATAAAGGCAAAGGCTCATCCATTTGTTGAATATTTCAAGTTCTTAAAGCAGTTCGAGGATGAGAATACAGTTGCAAAGTATACGATACCGGCTCCTGCACAGACATTCCAGCAGATGATAGTACCTGACAATATTGCAAACACAAGGAAGTTCTATCCTACAAATGAGGAGCTTATCCAGGATATCGGAAAGGCTTATCAGGATGTTATTAAGCAGTTCTATGATGCTGGATGCCGAAACCTGCAGCTTGACGATTGTACATGGGGAGCCATAGTGGGGGATGCAGCAAAGCAGAGATATAGGTCGCTTGGAATATCACTTGAGGATGTCAAGAAGGAGCTGCTTGCAGTGAACAATCTTGCCCTTGAAGGAAAGCCGGAGGATATGGTCATCACTTCACATATCTGCAGAGGAAATTACCACTCAACATTCTTCACAAGCGGTCCTTATGACACAGTTGCAGATTATGTATTTGCAAATGAGAATGTAGATGCGCTGTTCCTTGAGTATGACGATGAGAGATCGGGCGGATTTGCACCTCTTGCAAAGGTTTCAGAGAACAAGAAGGTCGTGCTCGGACTTATCACAACGAAATCTCCGGTTCTTGAGGATAAGGAGAAGGTCATTGCAAGGATCCATGAGGCTGCAAAGTATGTACCACTTGACAGATTATGCCTGAGCCCTCAGTGTGGATTTGCATCTTGTGAGATCGGAAACAAGCTGACAGAGGAAGAGCAGTGGGCAAAGCTCAAGCTCGTTAAGGAGATAGCAGAGGAAGTATGGTCATAAAATAGAGTATTATAAAAGTGAAGTGGCGGCGAACAGAAGCAAGAATCTGTTCGCCGCTTTTTGTGTTATGAAATCTGTTATATACAAGCCTGATCGATATATGATACTATTAAGAAACGCGGAATCCTTGCGGGAGTTATATTCCCAGTGCTTTTGCTCGTGAGGATACTTCTTCTGAGAAAGAAGAATGCTAAAGAAAATGTATGTTAAAAAGCAGAAATATAGATATAGTTAGGAGTTAGATTCATGAAAAAGATTGTAGAGATGTGGAATAGGGTGTCGCTGATCGCGAAGATATTGGTTGGAATAGTGATCGGTGCGGTGCTGGGACTTCTGGTGCCGGGGGCAACGGGAATAGGCCTGATCGGAACCATGTTCGTCAGGGCGCTCAAGGCAATTGCGCCGATACTGGTGTTTGCCCTTGTCATCAGCTCAATTGCAAATGCAGGAAAGGGAAATGGCCAGCAGTTCCGTATGGTGACGATCATGTATATGCTCAGCACGCTGTGCGCAGCGATAGTGGCGGTGAGCGCAAGTTTTATTTTTCCTGTAACCATGACACTGGACCTTGAATCATATCAGGCGGATGTCGTCCCATCGGGAATCATGGAGGTCCTCCAGAATCTTTTGCTCAACATCACCGATAATCCCGTAAATGCGATACTCAACGCAAATTATCTCTGCATACTTGCATGGGCACTTTTGTTTGGACTTGCCATGCGACGGACAAGCAAGTCTATAAAATCTGCACTTGTATCCATATCGGATGCGGTATCAACCGTCGTGAGGTGGATCATCGGGTGCGCACCATTTGGAATCATGGGACTTGTGTTCACGACAGTATCGGAGAGTGGATTGTCGATATTCAAGGAATATGGCAGATTGTTGCTTGTGCTTGTGGGCGCCATGCTTATGGTTGCATTGATCGTAGATCCGCTCCTTGCGACTATCGTCTTAAGGAGAAATGCATATCCACTTGCGTGGAGATGCCTCAGAGAGTCAGGTGTGACGGCGTTCTTCACCAGAAGTTCTGCGGCAAATATCCCAGTGAACATGTCACTTTGCAAAAGACTTGGACTTGACCCGGATGTGTATTCGGTATCCATACCGCTTGGCGCGACCATCAATATGGATGGTGCCGCCATCACTATAACTATAATGGCGCTTTCCGTTGCAAATACCATGGGAGTGTCGGTTGACGTTCCGACAGCACTCATGCTCAGTCTTATGGCAACCCTTGGCGCGTGCGGTGCCTCAGGTGTTGCGGGAGGTTCGCTGTTGCTCATTCCTATGGCGTGCTCGCTGTTTGGAATCCCACAGGATATATCCATGCAGGCTGTTGCTGTCGGAATGATCATCGGAGTGGTCCAGGATTCACTTGAGACGGCAATCAACTCATCGGGAGATGTACTCTTTGCCGCTACAGCGGAGTACAGACAGTGGCAAAAGGACGGCAGAGAGTTTAAGATAGGCGCCATCGTGAATCCAGATGAGTAGGATATTCCCATATAAAAAATAACCGGGCATGTTCAGGAAGAAACATACCCGGTTGTTTTTGTCTTTATATTCCCCGTATCCCTGATTCCACAATTCCATTTGAATCTTTAGAGATTCCCTCAAGAACATGCGGAATTACCAACATATCCGTTCCGCATTTAGGACATGCCGCAATTCCCAGCAGTTCGCTGGTGCTTTCCAGACGATATTCAGACTGATATTCTATACCATCTTTCTGCCACATAAAAATGTGTCCGCATTTGAAACACTTAACTTCCCTGAATGTATTCCCCATAATAAATAATAACCTCCGTTGCAGTTTGTTTGTATTGCCTACAGAAACTTATCCAGCTCCGCATCGACATTCTTCCTCTTTTTGATCTTTGGGTGGTCGATGACTCTTTCAAATATACAATATCCTAAACATGGTTTGCAACAGATGAAGAACTTTTATATAATTGTAGACAGTATGCGGAAATTAAGATAACATATGAGAACTGAAAGAAAAACAGGAAAATGAACACTATGGGGAATGAGCCATTGTCTGGCAGATCAAAGCCAGAGACAGGTAATAACAAAACAGAATACAAGGCACATTACCATCTGCCCGGACTTTTTGAATTCTACGAGCTGTACAAGGTATTCCTGCCACTATACCGTGAGCACAGGGAATATTTTTACGACTGGTGTGATATCGGCTCGGTGTATGGCGCACCGGGTGACTGCCTCTGGGGCGGTGGCAGAGTGGGATATGGTGACAGCGGTGCCAGAGATGTGCTGGAGCTTATGAGTGAGTATGGAATATCGGCGAGGCTGACCTTCAGCAACTCATTGTTAAGACCGGAAAATCTTGCGGATAAACGGTGTAATGATTTGTGCAGAGCGTTTGAGAAGGGGGATATTCAAAACGGTGTCATAGTCCATTCGGATCTGTTGCTCGACTATCTTCGGGAGAATTATCCGGGGCTGTATATGGTTTCATCTACAACAAAGGTCATTACGGACTTTGACCAGTTTTCGGCAGAGCTTGACCGGGATGAATTCCGATATGTTGTGCCGGATTTCCGGCTGAACAAATCATTTGACAGGCTGGGGGCGCTTACGCAAAAGCAGAAAGACAAGGTGGAATTCCTGTGCAACGAATGCTGTTGGTTCTCCTGTCAGGACAGGAAAGCCTGCTATGAGGATGTGAGCCGTATGGCTCTCGGTGAGAAATCAATTCACCGCTGTACATCGCCGAACGCAGCAGGTGGCTATCGTTTCTCAAAAGCGATGGAGAATCCGGGATTTATAGGTATAGATGATATAAGGAACATTTGCCTGCCGATGGGATTTTCCAATTTCAAGATAGAGGGAAGAGGTCTTGGAAGTGCCATAGTGCTGGAATTTCTGCTATACTATATGACAAAGCCAGAGTACCAGCTGAGGGTAAGAGAAGAGATATATCTTGACAATACGCTGGATCTGTTCTAGGCGCGCGCGGGCAGTAGTCAGGGGCTGCGGATAGCATGGGAGGATAATATAGGCAGTCGATATGTATTTGAAATCTGCAGAGTATGTTTCGTAGCTCGTGGAGATAACAGAAAATTCCTGATCGAAGGGGGAAATGTATATGGAGAGAATAAAGAATTTATCCAGGACGCAAAAGGTTCTGATGAGCATTATAGTGGCAATGATCATAGCATTTTCCATAATTTATCCGATTATAATGTCCATAAAGGGAATAGAATTCAGGGGTGACTTTCTGACCCGAAAAGAAGAACAGGGAAATGTGACATATACAGATGGACATACAAGTATCATAGTATATGATGACCAGAGCATAGAATTTAAGTGTTATCATCGATTTACAGGAGATGGGTATAGAGACGTAACATATGGACCATATAGCTGGATGGAGGATTATTCTGCCATACCGGCAGGGACGGAGAACGGCATGTTATCATCTGATGATTATATCGGAGTAAAGATCATGGCGGGTGATAAGGTGTTTTTTAGAGGCGCTGTCTCAAAAGATGGATACATGGTATACAATGCGGACGGCACGATGACCAACGAGTTTGATGTGGTTTTAGGAGATTATTATGCAAATCCGCCGGATATTTATGAAATAGTGAAGTTTATTACTGGTCCGCAGACTACAAACAGAGGAAATATAGTATTATATATATTCGGAATCATTATATGCATCATTGCGGTCGTAAGTATGCTGTTTCCAGATGAACTTTTCAGATTGGCCATGTGGCCCAGGGTGAGAAACCTGTATGATGTTGAGCCGTCTGACTGGGAACTTACAGTCCGTGTTATCGAGTGGTATGTGCTTACGATTGGTGCATTTGTGGTATTTGTGATCGGACTTACGATGGGCAGTGTGACGTGACGACTCCGGACGAGTGATAGACAAAAGCGCTTAGCATATAGACAAATAGATGAAAGGATAACTTGAACAATATGGCATACACACCGAATGATATATATGATTATATAATTGAGAATGACAGGGAATCAGAATTCCTGCAGGCGATAACACTCCATAAACAGAACTTTTCCATAGGAGAGATTACAGACAGGCGTTTTCTCGTAAAAGAAGACAAGACGGTAAAGTTTATATCAAAGATGTATAAGATAAATATACAGATCACGGATGACGACATCATAACAGCGGTCATGAATGGCCTCTATGTGAGTGCATTTATCTCAAGACAGGGCGATGCCTACAATGTGCATTTTCTCGTACATGCGTATCCGGAAAATATGAAGTCGCAGTTTGACGAAGAGATATTAAAGGAAGTCCTGCGATACATGATCATGATGACTATTGTACGGCTGAGACTGGATACGCCGGAGAAGGTGGAAGAATATCTGGGGAGCAGGGAGTAGCACTTTATGTAAATAAAGCTTATAGCCGCACCCCTGGCTTTTTTTATGAATAATATTTGGCTGTTATAAAGTAGTTTTGATGAAACAAAAAAGCTGTCTGAAATAATTCAGACAGCTTCTGTCACGTGCGCAAGAGGATTCGAACCCCCGACACCTTGGTCCGTAGCCAAGTGCTCTATCCAGCTGAGCTATGCACACATGTTGATTAACAACATCAGTTATATTACAACAGGTTTGAGCAAATGTCAAATAAAAAGTTGCAAATATTTCAATTTTTTCATTCAACCTGAGGTTGAAAAATATCAGTAATAAATAACTGTAGTTATTCTTCAGGTGATTCTCTCTTAAGTTCAGGAATATACCTCTGACCATATATGCTGTTCTTGATGGACTGCATCTCAAGGTCTGTTGCGGATATCACATCTGCGCATTTCTTAAGTCTTGCGGATATCATGTCTACGTTCGGGATATCCTTCTTATATCTGAGCTGGTGATCTAGGCTCGCCCAGAAGTCCATCGCGATTGTTCTGATCTGTACCTCCACACGCATATTCCTTGTGTGGTCTGCGAAGAACACAGGAATCTCGACTATGACATGCAGACTGCGGTAGCCATTTGGCTTTGGATGCGATATGTAGTCTTTTGCCTCGATCAGGGTGATGTCGTCCTGACTTATGAGCTTTTCTGCCACCATGTATATGTCATCGATGAATGGGCAGATGACTCTTATTCCGGCGACGTCATCCAGATTGTTCAGTATACTTGCACATGTAACCGGACAGCCCTTGCTTGCAAGCTTTTTGGCAATGCTGACAGGCTTTTTGATCCTTGACTGTATGAATTCTATAGGATTTCTCTTATATCTTACGCTGAAATCATCGTTCAGCACTTCAAATTTTGTCTTCACCTCTCTGATGGCACATGAATACATCATCATGATCTCCTCAAAACTCTGCATCTCCTGCATGAAAGGATTTTCCTCCGGGCGCAGGAGTGAATTGATGTATTTGCTGTTCAGAGCGTTTGTCTGTATTGATTCCATAACTCCTCCAAAATGTAAAAAAACTGGAATGGTGTGTCCTGTTGCACAACTATGTGTATTATACTACATTCCACTTGTGCTTAAAAATAAAATTTTATAAAATACCTGTGAATGATCAATAAATACTGACAGGCATAATCCTTTTGCTTTGTTTGTCAGTTCACAGAGTCAGGAGAAGACAATGAGCTATTTTGATGAGATGATCGCCATGGAGCGTATACCGGATTCCTATGTGGGATGGGAACAGTACAGACGTGAGGTGACGGAATATATAGAAAATAACTGCCGGGTAAAAAAAGAATCCGGGCAGGATGCAGATGCAGCGAATTCAAAGCCTGTGCTTGCACTGTGGGGAATAGGGCCGGCCGGCGATATAGATATAGGAAGATTGGCAGATAATTACAGGCTGGTGCTCATAGACAGAGACAGGGAAGCTGTGCTTTCGGCAGTCAGGGAATATGGGCTGAAGGAACAGGATTATATAATAGCGGATATTCCATTCTGGCATGTAGACGATGACCAGTACCGCTTGTATGAGGCGATGCTTGAGGACTGTGAGGACACCGAGCATATACTTGAGTTCCTGACAGGCATAGCGACTGCCAATTCCGGTAAATATATTGGCAGAACGGAACCTGGGGATATAGTAAATGACACCGACAGGTATCTTGATATATTTGATTACAGTGTGGCGGTCGGGCTTCACAGCCAGCTCAATTCCAGATTTGCGGCATTGCTTTACCACTACAGGGACAATTATCATGACGAGGATCTTAGACTCATAAGCAGTGCCATCTCGGGGCTGAACGAGGCGGCGGTGGAGAGACTCAATGACTACATGTACCATATGACAAAGGATGTCCTCATATATGGATATGAGGTCGCTGCATGTGAGGATCAGACATGCGCAGAGAAGCTTGCAAATGCATTTGACAGGCGGGATGTGGAGACGATGAAGTCGGTGGAGCACATAGAAGGTGTGGCACAGCTCATGAAGGATATGTCGCTTCATATGAACTACGACGTGGAGCTGGTTGACAGCCGCCATATGGTATGGCCATTTGACACGGCCGGTGGCAGGAAAAATTACGTGATGGGATTTGCCGCCATGCGGAAGATATGATGTTGTAAATAGGCGGAAAAGATTAAAAAGTTAAATGACATTCCATAAAAATCAGTTGATATAACGTATATTATCATGAGGAGGGAGCTATGACAGACAGAGAATTTGAACAGTGCATGTCTGCGATGGCGGCGGGCGACAGGGATAGCCTGCGGCACATATATGATGCGTATCTGAAGCTCATATATGCTGTGGTGTACGACACCATAGGACAGCGCGAGGAGGCTGAGGATGTGACATCGGAATTCTTCATCAAGCTGTATAGCATTGCGGGAAGCTATAAGCCGGGAAATGGACATAAGAAATGGTTGGTCACGATCGCCCGGAATATGGCGGTGGACAGGATCAGGAAGATAGACCGTGAGGCTCTGGTGGATGAGATACCGGAGACTGGGCAGAGTGGCAGCATGGAGGAACAGGTTGTGAACAGCGTGTCACTGAAGGTGGCCATGGAGTCGCTTAAGCCTGATGAGCGGGAGATAGTTGATATGAAGGTGGCTGGAGGATTTACCTTCAGAGAGATATCAGAGATAGTTGGCAAGCCGATGGGAACAGTCACGTGGCTTTACAACAGTGCGATTAAGAGACTTAGGAGGTGCAGACTATGAACAGACATGAAGATGAACTGGAAAAGGAAATAGCTGACAAATATATAGAGAATATGGATGCACCTGATCTCTGGGGAAAAATAGAGGCAGGACTTGATGCGGTGGATGCGCATCGGGTGCAGGATAAGAAATCTGGAGATAAGAAGTTTGGAGTCAAGAAAGACCGTAAAGACAGGAACAGAAGAACCATCCAGATCGTTTCCGGTCTTGTGGCAGCGGCAGTGGTGTGTGTGCTGATCGTAGCCGGACCGTTAAGGAACAGCCGTAAGAGGGCAAGCGATAAGACAGCGCAGGACAACAGTGTGAAGGTGACTTCGAATGAAAGTTATTATGCACAAGAAAGTGACGCGGCTGCGGCAGACGATATTCAAAGCGATGCTGCTGAAATGGCAGAAAACGCCACGGCGAGTTATGATGTACAGAGAAATACTGATGCTCAGAATTCTGTGAATAGTGCTGACTATATCCCCATGATCATGTTGGATGGTGTGCTCTACAGGGACACATACGACATGGTCGATGCTGACAGCGTGGATGAGAGCAAAGCGGCCTACGCTGAGAGCTACACCGATGGCGTGCCGGCAAATGACGGCGAGGTCAACTTTGACATGAACCCATCCAGAAACTCAGCCTACATTGTGTGTGATGATGGCAGCCTTGTAGTGAAGGTTGAGGGCAACTGGTACAGATTTGAGAGGGCAGAATAGCACAAACAAATCAAAAATTAAAAAATACAGAAATTACCATAAAAAATAATAATCCCTTCGTATATAGAATATAAAGCTTGACCGGTAGCTTGAAATTCATATTACGGAGGGATTTTTTATGATGAAATATAATTCAAAAATATTTGCAAGATCCATATGCGCAGTTATGGTAGGGGTTATGATGGTAGGAGGTCTTACGGGCTGTGGTAACGATGATGCAGTAGATGGCAGGGGAATGCGCCTTGAAAAACAAAATGGGGATAAGACAGAGATAACAGGGATCGCAGAAAAGTACAGGGAAAAAGAAAGTAAGCAAAAAAAGAAGTCGTTGCAGGACAATGGCTTGAGTGGAATATTCAACAGTACGTCGAATGATGTTATGTATGCGGAGGAAGCTTGTGATGTGGCAACAGTCGATGGAGATACAGCGATGGTGACAGATACTTCAAATTCTATGTATACAGAGATCGCCTACGATACGAGAGAGTATGACAGCGTGGCGGAGAATGGATTTGTATCCACATCGGACAGACCTCTCTCCACATTTGCGGCGGACAGGGATACGGCATCATACAGCAACGTCAGGTCGTATATAGAGTCAGGCTGTCTCCCACCGGACGGAGCGGTGAGAATAGAAGAGATGCTGAACTATTTTACCTATGACTACAGAAGGAAGCCTGAGGATGGAGAGAAGTTCTCCATATACACAGAATATTCGGACTGCCCGTGGAATAAGGCCACAAAGCTCATGATGGTTGGAATCAACACGGATGAAATAGATTTTGGAGACAAGAAGCCTTCAAATCTGGTGTTCCTGATCGACACCTCGGGATCCATGTATGAAGATAACAAACTCCCACTCGTGCAGCAGTCATTTGCCATGCTGGCGGAGAATCTGGATGAGAACGACAAGGTGAGCATAGTCACATATGCGGGTGAGGATACGGTGGTGCTCTCGGGCACATCCGGCTCAGAGCAGTACACGATAAATGAGGCGCTTTCAAGTATGACAGCCGAGGGCTGTACCAACGGCGGAGATGCCATCATCACAGCTTACGAGCTGGCGGAGAAGAACTTTATAGAGGGAGGCAACAACCGTGTCATACTTGCAACGGACGGGGATCTGAACGTGGGGCTTACCAGTGAGAGCGACCTTGTGGATCTGATAACCGAGGAGAAGAAGGAAAACAACATTTTTCTCAGCGTGCTTGGGTTTGGAACGGACAATTTGAAGGACAACAAGCTTGAGGCTCTTGCTGATAATGGTGATGGAAGCTATGCGTTTATAGATTCTGCGTATGAGGCAAAGAAGGTGCTGGTGGACGAGATGGGCGGAACTCTGAACACCGTTGCCAAGGATGTGAAGTTTCAGATAGAGGTCAATCCGGCAAATGTCAAGGGTTACAGGCAGATAGGTTATGAGAACTGCGCCCTTGCGGATGCGGACTTTGCAAATGACGCTGTGGACGGCGGCGAGATAGGCGCAGGACATATGGTGACGGTGCTCTATGAGATAGTGCCTGCGGGATCAGACTTCGATGTGCCTGCAGCCGAGCACAAATACGGACAGGATTCCAATCAGGCAAATACATCGGAGACTGCATCACAAGACGTTAAGGATAAGTCTGATAGCGCAGAGGACTATACCGGTGAGCTTGCGACAGTGAACGTAAGATACAAGGAGCCGGATGGGGATAAGAGCAGTCTTGTGAGCCGTGTGGTGAAGACTGACAGCTACAGCAGCGAAATGTCCGTTGACATGAGTGCGGCAAGTGCCGTGGCGGCCTATGGTATGATCCTCAAAAACAGTGAGTATGTGGGTTCTGCAGATTTTGATATGGTTATGGCTCTTGTTGGCGGTAAGGTGGACAGTTCAGCCGGCAGTGGCGATATTATCGATATGCAGTGGCAGGGCTTTGCAGACATGGTACGTCAGACGCAGAATATAACTGACTAGGAAAAATGTCGATAAGAGGAGCTGTTCGATATGGCTTTGTAATCACACTTTGTAATCACATTGTATAAAACTCTTTTATTTTATTGATAATTCTTGTATAATAACAAATTAGAGTGTCAATTAAGACGAAAAAATAAAAACAAGAATATCAATATAGACAGGAAGGGTAAGATTCATGGGCGAAAAAAAGATTATGCTTGGTAACGCAGCCATCGCCAGAGGCTGTTATGAAGCGGGTGTCAAGGTATCAGCGGCATATCCTGGAACACCAAGTACAGAGATCAGTGAGAACATGGTGCAGTACAAAGGAGATATCTACTCAGAGTGGTCACCAAATGAGAAGGTAGCCACAGAGGTAGCGATCGGTGCATCATTTGCGGGAGTGAGATCAATAGTGTCGATGAAACATGTAGGTGTGAACGTGGCATCAGATCCGCTGTTCACCGCAGCATACACAGGTGTGAACGGAGGTATGGTACTTGTTGCAGCAGATGATCCTGGAATGTACTCATCACAGAATGAGCAGGATTCAAGACTTGTAGCAAGAACAGCCATGATCCCAGTTGTTGAGCCATCAGACAGCCAGGAGGCAAAGGATTTCACAAAGTATGCATTTGAGCTGAGTGAGAAGTATGATACTCCTGTAATGCTCCGTACAACCACAAGACTCTCACACTCACAGGGCGTTGTAGAGCTCTGTGACAGACAGGAGATTCCTGACAAGCCATATGAGAGAAATATAAAGAAATATGTCATGATGCCTGGTAACGCTATACCACGTCATGTATTTGTAGAGCAGAGACTCAAGGACATGGCAGCAGACGGAGCTGACATGCCGATCAACAGAGTTGAGATGAGAGACAAGAGTGTGGGTGTCATCACCAGCGGTATCCCTTACCAGTATGTCAGAGAGGCTATGCCAAACGCATCAGTCTTAAAGCTTGGCATGGTAAATCCACTCCCAAGAAAGATGATCGAGGACTTCTGTGCACAGGTAGACAAGGTGTATGTCATCGAGGAGCTTGAGCCACATATCGAGACTCAGGTCAGATCATGGGGAATAGATGCAGTCGGCAAGGAGCTGCTTACAGTTCAGGGTGAGTACAGCGCAAATATGCTCAGAGAGAAGCTTCTCGGCGAGAAGGTAGAGACAGTCGAGGCTGCTCAGGTTCCAGCTAGACCACCTATCCTCTGTCCAGGATGTCCACACAGAAGCGTATTCTCAGTCCTCTCAGAGCTGAAGATCCACGCTGCAGGAGATATCGGATGTTACACACTCGGAGCTGTCGCACCGCTCAGTGTTATTGACACAACAGTCTGCATGGGTTCATCCATCTCTACCCTTCATGGAATGGAGAAGGCAAAGGGCAAGGATTATATCAAGAACTGGGTAGCGGTCATAGGTGATTCAACATTCCTTCACACAGGTGTGAACTCACTCATGAACATGGTATACAACCAGAGCACAGGAACAGTCATCATACTTGACAACTCGACAACAGGTATGACAGGACATCAGGATCACGCCGCAACAGGTAAGACACTGATGGGAGATCCTACATATGCCATTGATATTTACAATCTCTGCAAGGCACTGGGAATCCAGAACGTCCATGAGATAAATGCATTTGATATAGAAGGTCTTAAGAAGCTCATCAAGGAGGAGACAGCAAAGGATGAGGTATCAGTCATCATCACAAAGTCACCTTGTGTACTCTTGAAGACGACTAAGATAACAGGAAGATGCAAGGCAATACCTGAGAAGTGCAAGAAGTGCGGTATGTGCTTAAAGCCTGGATGCCCTGCAGTTATCAGGCAGGAGGATGGAACCATCCGTATAGATGACACACTCTGTACAGGCTGTGGACTGTGCATGAAGCGTTGTAAGTTCGATGCTATAGAAAGGGAGGAGTTCTAATCATGGAGACAAAGAATATTATGATCGTCGGCGTAGGCGGACAGGGAACACTTCTCACAAGCCGTATACTCGGTGGAATCACCACGGCAGCAGGTTATGATGTAAAGCTCTCAGAGGTTCACGGAATGAGCCAGAGAGGTGGAAGTGTTGTTACATATGTAAGATATGGTGAGAAGGTAAATGAGCCTATCGTGGAAGAGGGATGTGCAGATGTCCTCATAGCATTTGAGAGACTTGAGGCACTCAGATATGCACACTTCCTGAAGAAGGATGGAGTTATCATCGTAAATGACCAGAGAATAGATCCTATCACTGTAGTTACAGGCGTAGCACAGTATCCTGATGGAATCATCGAGGAGCTCAGCGGCAAGTACAAGGTTATCTCAGTTGATGCCATGGACGAGGCCAAGAAGCTTGGCAACAACAAGGTATTCAACACAGTCATCATAGGAATCGCAGCACAGCACATGGATTTCTCACATGATGCATGGGTTGAGGTTATCAAGAACACAGTTCCACCTAAGACAGTGGAGAAGAATCTTGAGGCATTTGAGGTTGGCTACAACCTTAAGTAATTTGACGATTTTTAGTACAAAAGACGGATTTTGGCATAAAAAAAGTCCGTCTTTTGTTGATTAATGGTGGAAAAAAGGACCCTCATATGGTAAAATCAACACATATGATGGTTTGCGGGGTGCGTACACATGAATGATATTAACAAGGATGAGATTGACGCAAGATGGCATATGCTGGTATGGCGTATGATGATAGTTATATGCAGTATTTCTTTTGTTATTTCATGGATATTATTTGGAGTATACAGAGTAGATAAGAGCATAGGAGCAGGCGCATATATAGTAAAGTATATCGTGCTGCCGATGATAGTACAGGCTATAGCGATCACAATTTGCTATTTTTATATGAAGCACGATGAGGCGGACATAAAGCACAAGAATTATGTCGTGACAGGTATGATATATGTATGTGTCGGTGTTATAGCATTTACATATTGCACCATATACCCGCTTATACTTATTCCGTGTGTCACCATAATTGCCACGGCGTTATTTGCAGATCAGGAGCTGACGGTATGGTCGGGAGTTGCGGTGCTTGCACTCATGGTCATCAATGTTGTGAGATTACATTTGAATGTCGGTGAGCTTGCCACACAGATGAACTGGGTTGGAGCACTGCTCATATACATACTGGTAGTATCTGTTATGTGTGCGATGGTTATGGTCGTCAACAAGCACACGAAGGCACTTATGGAATCGATTGCCGGAAGCTACAACAGACAGGTAACACTGATGAGTGAGCTTATGGTTGATCCGATGACAGGTCTGTACAACAGAAGATCATTTGAGGAGAGCCTTGATAAGGAGATCGAGAATGTGGAGCAGACTGGGGCGAAGTCCTATGTCACCATATTTGATATAGATCATTTCAAGGAAGTCAACGATACATATGGCCACAGCAATGGAGATATAGTTATCAAGGCGCTGTGTAAGATGATGAAGGAGAAGTCGAAGGATATGGGACTTGCCTTCAGATACGGCGGTGAGGAGTTCGTGATACTGTTCCATGATGTGGAACTGTCCAAGGTCATGAATGTTGTTGAGGACATAAGAACAGAGTTCAGATGCTACTATTTCCACTTTATGAACAAGGATGGAATAACCTGTAGCTGTGGTGTCGCTGAGTACACCAAGGGAGAGAGTTCCAAGGCATGGTTCAACAGAGCGGATTCAGCACTCTATAAGGCGAAGGAATCAGGAAGAAACAGAACAGTTATAAGTGAATAAAAAATAACACATTGGGCTGTGCTCAATGTGTTATTTTTTTATGGAATTATTCAAATGTTATGATATGTCCGGCGTTACTGGACATAATCGTTCAGCCACTGAACCACACCGTTGGATATTGCCTTGGCGTAGTTCTCAAGATTTTCATTGAAATAGTCCAGATCGTCCTGGTTGGTCATGAAGCCCATCTCAACGATCATGCTTGTCATATCGGTGTCTCTGATGACCGCATAGTCATCATCGCTGTCTCCCTGGGTTCCGATTCGCACCCCTCGGTTGGCGGTTATACCAACTTCCTCGAGATTGCTCAGAATGTCATCTGCGGCCGCATAACTGCGCTCAGATCCTGAGCTGTGTATCCATATCTCAATGCCCTTTGTGGTGTTTGGGTTGGCTGTTGAATTGCGGTGTAGCGAAACGAAGATATCAGCCTTGGCCTTGTTTGCTATCTTTGAACGGGAGCCGAGCTGTGTGTCGCTGTCGTCGGATCTGGTCATTATGACGTTGACGCCGCTCTTTTTCAGGGCTTTGGCAACCTCCTGCGCAAGACGGAGATTGTCGTCCTTCTCGTAGCTTCCGTCAAGTCCCACAGCGCCTACATCGCTTCCTCCATGACCAGCATCCACACACACCGTGTATGTGTCGTTGGCCTTCTGGAGCATGACAGTCTGTCCTTTCCCCTTGGTGATCTGTGCCTTTGCCAGAAAAAATCCCATGACAAGTATGCACAATAATAGTATGATGTTTATGGCGACCAAAAAGACGACGAGGGAACGCATCTGTTTCAGCGTCATTTTCTTTTTTCGTTTGCTCATGTTTTCTCCTTCGTGGAAATATCTTTGATAAAGATACCTCAAAATCCGATGTTTTTCAACTGTGGATATGGAGAACGTGAACAGCATGGCCGCAGCAGAGGTGTTCTGCGCTTACGCAGTATAAATGTACAGGAGGAATATTTATGATAATAGATTTTCACACACACACGTATCCCGACAGGATAGCAGCCAAGACGGTAGGGCTTCTGGAGAGCAGATCCGGTACAAGGGCACATTCGGATGGCACACTTGACGGACTGGAGAATGACATGAGGAGCAGACATGTGGATGTGTCTGTGGTACTTCCGGTGGCAACGTCTCCGAAACAATATAAGCATATAAATGAATTCGCAGTTGAGGAGAATGAGCGCTTTTCAGAGACACATGTGTGGTCGTTTGGAGGGATACATCCCGACAATGACAATTACAAAGAGATACTCAGGGATATATGCGACAAAGGTCTGAAGGGGATAAAGATCCATCCTGACTACCAGGGGGCTTTTTTCAACGATATAAGATATAAAAGGATAATCAGCTATGCCACAGAGCTTGGGCTTATCGTGGTGACACATGCGGGAACAGACATAGGACTTCCTGATGTGACTCACTGCACTCCTGCAATGGCGGAGGAGGTGCTGGATGAGGTTGGGCCTGACAAGCTTGTGCTTGCCCATATGGGTGGATGGCAGATGTGGGATGACGTGCTGAACAGACTTTGCGGAAGAGATGTGTATTTTGACACGGCATTTTCCTATGGACAGATAGACTGGCGGGAGGGGGCATCGCACAGATGGCAGCTTCTTGATGGTGACATGTTTAAGAAGATAGTGGCAGCTCACGGGTCTGACAAGATCCTGTTCGGAACGGACAGCCCATGGTCTGATCAGGAACAGTCATGTGCGGACATAGAGGCCCTTGATCTGGAAGATGTGGACAAAAACAATATATTTGAGAATAATGCGCGAAAATTGCTTGGATTGAAATTGAATTTTTAGAAAAAATACGCGAAAACCTATTGATAATGTTTTAAAAATGTGTTACATTTTTGTTACGCCAATGAAATTTTTCACAGATAGTAATACACGAAAGACATGTCGGAGCCTAACGACATGTCTTTTTTATGTGCTGTGAAGCGGACTGCCCACTGTAAGTATCATTATATGAAGCGGTTTATGAAATAAAAAAGACTTGAGATAAATCTCAAGTCTTAATAGCTGGGCTACAAGGATTCGAACCTTGAAAATGCTGGAGTCAGAGTCCAGTGCCTTACCATTTGGCGATAGCCCATTGCCTCAACAAATGGTAGTATATACTAAAGCTCAGAATAATGCAAGCACTTTTTTAAAAAAATTTCAAAAAATTTTTCAGCTTGCGATAGCCCTCTAAATAGGGTATAAAATTATAGTAAAATGAGCATCATGGAGGTGGCGTAATGTATTCATATGAAGCGATAGTCAGGTATAGTGAGACTGGTGGAAATAAGATATCCAACATGGCGACCATAGCGAACTATTTCCAGGACTGTGCTATACTGCAGTCGGAGGAGGTCGGCATAGGGCTGGATTATCTGGCAGGACACCACAGAGCATGGTTCCTGGTTTCCTGGCAGATAGAGGTGGTCAGATATCCTGCGATGGGAGAGAAGATCAAGGTCAGGACGTGGGCATATGATTTCAAGGCATCTCTGGGATTCAGAAATATAGATATACTGGACGAGAATGGAGAACGCATAGTTAAGGCGGCATCCATTTGGAGCTATATGGACACCGAGAGGCTGAGACCTGTCAAGATAGACAAAGAGGTGTCAGACGCATATCCGATGGAGCCTGCCATAGACATGGAGTATGCGCCGCGCAAGGTAAAACTGCTGGGCGATGCGGAGACTATAGATACCAGAAAGGTCATGTCTTATCAGATAGACTCCAACAATCATATGAATAATGAAGCGTATATTGCTCTTGCCCAGGAATACGTGGATGATGTTGCGGATATTATTGCAGTCAGAGCGGAATATAAGATGCAATATGTGAAAGATGATGTTATAGTAGTAAAGAGGTTTATTGACGACAGATATGTTCAGATAATCCTGGCAGATGAAGAGGACAGGACAAGGTGTGTTGTCCAGTTTGAACGGAGCAGTAAGGATATATGATATACTGTGTCGACAGAAAAAATTAAGAGGACGGTATGACGATGATAAAGATAGGCGAATGGAATGATCTTATAGTAAAGAGAGAAAAGGAATTTGGTGTGTATCTTGGATGTGCGGATTCTGACAGTGAGGTGCTTCTTCCGAGAAAGCAGGTTCCGAATGGCATAAAGACAGGCGAGCACATCAACGTGTTCATATACAGGGATTCTGACGACAGACTCATTGCAACTGTGAATGTTCCATATATAACTATGGGTAAGATGGCTGTTCTCAGGTGTGTGGGAACTACCAAGATCGGTGCATTCATGGACTGGGGACTTGAAAAGGATATTCTGCTTCCGTTTAAGGAGCAGGTTGGCCCGGTGAGAGAGAACCATGAATATCTGGTCAGAATGTACACTGACAAATCGGACAGACTGTGTGTGTCCATGAAGGTTTATGAGTATCTGAGCAGCAATTCCCCATATAAGCAGGGAGATGCTATATCGGGAATAGTTATAGAGTACAGCTCCGAGTATGGTGCATTTGTCGCTGTGGACAACAAATATTCAGCACTTATCCCGAAGAAGGAGATACACAGTGCCATATATGCCGGCGACCACGTTGAGGGCAGGGTTGCGTCAGTCAGGGAAGACGGCAAGCTGAACCTCACCATGCAGAAGCCGATAAAGATGCAGATCAGGGAGAATGCAGAGATGATATTGAATATCATCGATTCATATAATGGAGTGCTCCCGTTCAATGACAAGGCAGATTCAAAGGTGATAGAGAAGGAATTTGGAATAAGCAAGAGAGCATTTAAGACGGCGGTTGGCAAGCTCCTCAAGGACGGTAAGATAAGGATCACAGAGAAGAACATTGAGATACTGTCCGAGGAAGAGCGGGCAGAGCTTGCGAAAAAAGGAACAACCAAAGCCGATGTTGTGAAGCGTGCAAAGCCTGAGACGAAGAAGCCGGTATCCAGACGGTCACCGGAGCCCGTGCCAGACAGAAAAGGCACTGTGAAATTCACCAGAAGCAATGGCGGAAGGCGCAACAACAGAAAGGCTCTCATGGCGGAGCTGAGCGAGATGGATGAGGAGTAATAGTTCATCATATATAATAGTAAAAAACAGGAGGAACAAAACATGAAGACAATAATAAGTACACCAAAGGCACCAGCGGCAATAGGACCATATTCACAGGCGGTTCTCGTGAATGGAATGCTTTTTACATCAGGAGTTATACCTATCGATCCTGAGACAAATACACTGGTTGAGGGAGATGTCACTGTACAGGCAAGACAGGCGATCGGCAATCTCAAGAATCTCATAGAGGCATCAGGCTCATCTATGGATAAGGTAGTGAAGACAACAGTATTTATCAAGGATATGAATGATTTTGGCAAGATAAATGATATTTACAAGGACTTCTTCACAAGCGATTTCCCTGCACGTTCATGCGTGGAGGTTGCAAGACTCCCTAAGGATGTGCTTATAGAGATAGAAGCCATCGCTACAGTAGAGTAAGCGTATGAGACAGGACAATGTTCAGAGAAAGGTACACGGAGCGTCATGGTTTTTCCTGTCGCTGATATGTGTGTATCTGTGTGTTGTTATGATACTGTGGAAGACGAATATCGGCTCACATATAACCATGGTTCAGAATCTGATCCTGAGCCAGAGCATGATATTCGTGCCGACGATCATATATATTCTTATAAGCAAATGTGATCTGCGCGAAACGCTCAGACTGAAAAAGACGCACTGGCTGGCGATAATCATCGTTCCGGCATTCGTCGTGGCTCTTGAGCCTCTTATGACACTCATAAATGCCATAAGTCTTCTGTGGGTGGAGAGTGCCACTACCGAGCTTGCAACAGGTCTTGTGTCGAATCATAAGCTGTGGGTGTCAACACTTCTCATGGCGGTCACTCCGGGAATCGTGGAGGAGCTTGCCTACAGAGGCGTCATAATGGGAAGCTACAGATATGGCAGCAGACTGGCGGCTATAATCATAGGAGGAATAATGTTCGGAGCCATGCACATGAATTTCAATCAGATGGCATATGCGATGGTTCTGGGAATGATGCTGGGATTTCTTGCCGAGGCGACAGGAAGTATATTTACGACCATGTATGCCCATTTCTGCTTTAATGAGATATCCGTCATCATCAGCTATATAGCATCACATGTCAGCGTGCTCAAGCAGATGGTGGAGAAACAGGCTTCTGAGGGAATAGCAGCAGATCAGCTCAAGCAGACGATATTGATATATATTCCATTTGCATTTATGGGATTGTGTGCGGCTGCGGCGATGATAGTGTTGTTGGCGTACCTGAATGGAAGGCATATGGATATGCTGGCGATGTTCAGAAGAAACAGGAACGCTGAGGTCAAGAGACCGAGGATCATATCTGTGCCGCTTGTTCTGGCACTGTGCGTATGCATAGGATTTATGATAATAACAGAATTTGTTTTATGATATGTAATACAATGCCTGCACTTTTATAGGTGCGGGCATTTGCATATTAATGCCGTTAATCCCTGTTGAGTAACCAGTAGAAGGAGATGGCATACAGTCCGGCAACGCCCACCAGAGTATAGATTATTCTGGAAAATGCAGTTCCGGCACCGAAGATGCCGTCCACTATGTTGTAGCTGAACAGTCCTATAATGCCCCATACGATAGCACCGATTATGGTCAGTGTG
Organism: Coprococcus sp. AF16-22; assembly: GCF_003461545.1. Classification (NCBI taxonomy): domain Bacteria; kingdom Bacillati; phylum Bacillota; class Clostridia; order Lachnospirales; family Lachnospiraceae; genus Coprococcus; species Coprococcus sp. AF16-22. Next base: position 20,483 of record NZ_QTXH01000010.1, on the reverse strand, counting down.
AGACATATGCAATTTAATGTTTTCATTTTTGACCTCCAATATGATCGCGCCAAATGCGGCGTTTCAGTATGATGTAATTGTGTGCAGTTATCATTTGAAATATTCATGAGATTCAGGTGACTTGACACAAAAAAGTAAGTGTAGTAAATTTACATATGAATACTTGTTCAAATGGAACACGTGAGTTGCTTGTTTGGGAGCAGAAAGGACCATAGATATGGCAGAAGATAAAAATATTTTTTTTGACAGTTATGAACTGGAACAGTCGGATCTCGCAGATCTGGCAGACCTGTTCAAGGTGTTTGGCGATGCGACACGTATATCCATCATGTTCGCCCTGCTTAAGCAGGAACTGAGTGTCGGAGACATCGCAGAGCGTCTGGAGATGAATGCATCGGCTATTTCACACCAGCTCAGGGTGCTGAAGCAGGCCAAATTGATAAAAAGCAGAAGAGAGGGCAAGAATATAATATATTCCCTGGCCGATGAGCACGTTGTGACCATCATCAAACAGGGTGTTGACCATATACTTGAATAGAATATACGAGAGGTAGAATATGAAGGTAGAATCACTTATATTTGACATGGATGGAACTCTGTGGGACAGCGCGGCAAATGTGGCTGCGTCCTGGAGTGAAGTCCTCGAAAGACAGGCTGATGTGGACATGAAGGTGACAGAGGCCGATATCAAATCTGTTATGGGTATGCCTATGGATGCCATTGCCGACAAGCTGTTCGGAGCGTATTCGGAGGACAGAATGACTCAGCTTATAGATGCCTGCGGAGACTATGAGAACGAGTATCTCCGTGAACATGGTGGCGTTCTGTACGATGGTGTAGAGGATACCATTGCGAAGCTTTCGGGATCACACAGGCTGTTTATAGTCAGCAACTGCCAGAGTGGATATATAGAGGCATTTCTTGATTATTACGGGTTTGGAAAGTATTTTAAGGATATACTCTGCTGGGGAGATACAAAGGTATCAAAGGGCGAGAGTATAAAGATACTCATGGAGAAGAATGGAATAGAGGATGCTGCATATGTCGGCGACATCCAGGGCGACTGCGACAGTGCCAGATTTGCCGGGATAAAGTTCATTCACGCGGCATACGGGTTTGGCAGTGTGAAGGATAAGGATGCGGAGATCCATACATTTGCGGAACTTCTTGACGTGGTGGAGTGATCCGGAAGGTCATTTACAGACCTGCTATAAAACATAATAAACAGAAAAACAGGGAGTATATCAGCAGTTGATATACTCCCTGTCTCTATATATTATTTATCCATATGCTCAAGTGCAGCTGCTACAAATCCTTTGAAAAGAGGATGTGGCTTGTTTGGTCTTGATTTGAATTCCGGATGTGCCTGTGTTCCGATGAACCAAGGATGCTCAGGAATCTCGATCATCTCGACGATATGTCCGTCAGGTGACAGTCCGACAAGCTCCATTCCGTTGTCAGTCAGAGCCTGACGATAGTCATTGTTGACCTCGTATCTGTGTCTGTGACGCTCGTGGATATATTCTGTACCGTATAACTGGTATGACTTTGAATCCTTTGCAAGCACACAAGGATATGAACCAAGTCTGAGGGTACCGCCAAGATCGGTTACATCGTGCTGGTTTGGCATGATGTGGATTACCTGGTGGAATGAGTTTGGATTGAACTCAGAGCTGTGGGCGTCTGAATATCCAAGTACATTTCTTGCAAATTCAACTATCGTGAGCTGCATTCCGAGACACAGTCCAAGGTAAGGAACCTTGTGTGTTCTGGCGTAATTGATAGAAGTGATCATTCCCTCTATACCTCTGTCGCCAAAGCCGCCCGGAACAAGGATTCCGTCTATATCGCCGAGGATCTCAGCGACATTCTCCTCTGTTACAAGCTCGGAGTCGACCCACTTGATCTCAACCTCTGCCTTGTTGGCAACGCCGGCATGCTTCAATGCCTCAACTACTGAGATATAGGCATCGTGAAGTGATACGTACTTTCCGACCAGAGCAACTCTTACATTCTTCTCAGGATGCTTCCATGCATCTATCATGCTTGTCCACTCGAGCCATGCCTGTTCTGCAGGTGGAGGACATTCCATATCCAGGCACTCACATACTACATCGGCAAGGTGCTCCTTCTCCATGGCAAGTGGAACCTCATACAGAACATCCACGTCAAGATTCTGTATAACGTTTCTGCTCGGCACGTTACAGAACAGTGCGATCTTATCCTTGATGCCCTGATCAAGAGGAAGATCGGAACGACATACGAGGATATCGGGCTGAATACCCATTCCCTGAAGATTCTTAACGCTCGCCTGGGTAGGCTTGGTCTTGATCTCACCTGAAGCCTTCAGATAAGGGATAAGAGTTACATGGATCATGATGCAGTTCTTAGGACCGACCTCATGCTGGAACTGTCTGATAGCCTCAAGGAATGGCTGGCTTTCGATATCTCCAACGGTTCCGCCGATCTCGATTATCGCTACCTCAGTATCCTTTGCATCGGGATTTCTGTAGAATCTGTCTTTTATCTCATTGGTGATATGTGGCACTACCTGTACTGTGTGTCCTCCGAAATCACCATGGCGCTCCTTCTGAAGGATGCTCCAGTATACCTTTCCGGTTGTTACATTAGAATTCTTGTTGAGACTTTCGTCTATAAAACGCTCATAGTGACCGAGATCCAGATCTGTTTCGGCGCCGTCGTCAGTGACAAAAACTTCGCCGTGCTGGATAGGGTTCATTGTTCCCGGATCAATATTGATATAAGGGTCGAACTTCTGGCTTGTGACTTTATATCCTCTCATCTTGAGAAGACGTCCAAGAGAAGCAGCAGTAATACCCTTACCGAGTCCAGATACAACACCACCAGTGACAAACACATACTTGACTGCCATAATTATATCCTCCATTAATACTTCAAAAAACTACATTAACATATTATAAGCAAGCCATATCTAAAAGTCAATTGAGAAAAACAAGCTAAAAACAAATTAAACTTGGCAAAATAATGCTCTGGCTGTTGAAATGAACGTTTTAGGGTCAGATGACATGAAATAATGAAGCACACTGATGCGTGAAGGCTGTCGCACCTGTGCACGACATACATTATGTCGTTGCACTTGCGTGTATCGACATATACTAATATAATTATAAAAGAGTATGTAAATGTGGGGCGTGCGTCATGCTCACACATAACAAATACGGATTATAATGCATTTTCATGCTTGGGATTGGAATATACAGATTGATGAAAAAGATAACGTTTATACATATATCCGATGTGCTGCTCGGCGCGCTGCCTGACAGGGAGTGTGTATGGAGCGGCGAGAGGAAAAACGAAATATACATGACATTTGAGGCTGTGGTGGCACGTGCCGGGGAGCTTGACGTGGATTTTCTTCTGGTTGCAGGCAATCTGTTTGACCATCAGCCATCTGAGGAAGAGCTTGTATGGCTTGATGAGATATTTGGAAGCTTAAAGCATACAGTGGTCATATATGCTGCTGGATTTCAGGATAATCTGGGAAGTGATGCGCCGCTTCTTGACTATGGTTTCAAATCCCGTGTGTGTGTGATCGGAAGCCCTGGAATAAGACAGATTGGAGACAAACAGACTGGAGATATGGGGTACACAGCGGTCAGGGATGAGCAGGCGACCATGGCACTGGATCATATTCATTTTCCGGACAAGGACGTTGATATATACGGCGTGAGCTATTTTGACAGGAAGATGGATGCCAGGGTGGTGGATGATGCAGAACCGCAGGATGAAGCGGTATGTAATGTGCTGATCGCATGTGGGGGTGACCGGAGACGGATGCCGGTTGACTGGAACAGGCTGCGTGCCAGTGGATTTAATTACATTGCGTTTGGCGGCCGCCAGAAGTATCAGATGAAGATTCCGGGCAAGGCTTATTATTCTGGAAGTCCGGAGGCTGTGTCGAGAGAGTCAACAGGCGCACATGGATATATCTATGGGGAAATGTCTGACGGAGTGGTTTCGACTAAGTTTGTGCCTGCTGCGGTCAGAGAATATAAAAGAATTGATTATCCGGTGGATAACGATACAAGGGACGGTGCTCTGACGGAGGCCATTCTGGGTATCCTGGAGCTTGAGGGACGTGACAATATATATTCCATATGCCTGAACCGTATGGCGGGCTGTGAGAAGAACTTCGATATATCATCCATGCTGAAGGATTACAGAATCCTGGCGGTGGAAGGTGAGAGATTTGAACGATCCGACTACAGTGAATACGCCAGAGCCAACAAAAATACAGAATTTGGCCGATTGCTCGATAAACTGAATGTTGCCGATCTTGAAAGCAGAGACGGAATAAAACTTGCGGTCGACATGATGATAGAGGTGTCGGGGCTGTATGCAAGATCGGGCAGAAAAATGGGCAGGGAGCTTTATCACGATACACTGAGACAGGTCAGACAGATACTCAGGATGAAATGTCAGACATACGAGGCGGACGCTGCGGTCAGGGAATATATGAGCCTGCAAAATGACTACGAGGTCAGCTCTGATGTTCTGGGTGAGCTTAACTCGGTATGGGCACAGGAGCGGAAAAGCGAACTTGAGATTACGACGCTCAGACGTCATCTGGAGGAGCTTCCTAAGGAGTACAGACGAAGCTGGATAAGGACTGGAGTAAGAACAGCACTTGTACCGCTCATGGTACTTGGAATATTGTCGATAGTTATAATGTATGCATTGGTCGCACGGGGTGATAATATTCTCCCGGACGGACGACTTGTGTATGCGATGCTCTTTGCTGTCGGAGCTGCGGGACTTGCATACTATATTGGATATGCGTTGTCAAAATACTGGGGACTCAGGAAGAAGAGTGGAAGAAAGAGATTGACAGCGGAGCTTGAGGAAAGCAGGGCGGAACTTGATAAGCTCTGTGCACAGCGGGATGAGATACACAGCCGCAGAACCGGGCTGCAAAGCCTTGACGGACGAAGAAGAGATATATACGAAAAACTCACACACCGGGAGAAGCTTCTTGATGAAAAGCTTCAGGAGATCCGGGTTATGAGATGTGCGATAGATGAACTGGATGGACTTTCATCATGACAGATGGGTCTGTTCAGCTTTTACTATGTGTTTTTCATTGTGAAATGTCATTATGGCAACAACCTGTATGGATCCAAGAATCAGGAGAAAACCGATCAGATCCATACGGGTGAACTGGGTTCCCAGAAAGATCCACGTCAGCAGGGCACTTGACACGGGCTCGACTGTGACAAAAAGACTCGCCTTCACGCTTCCGAGGATGCTGATGCCGAGACCGTATATTGTAAATGGGATGAGGGAGCCCACAATGGCTACCGCAAGTGAGGCTGCAATTATCCTTCCATCCATGTGAGGCAGTGAGAATGTTTTCGTGACCAGCGCAAGGAAAATGGAGGCTATGAGTGATGACCAGCCTATGATATTTACCAGACCATATTCATTGTAGAGCTTCTGAGGATAAAGGCAGTATATAGTGAAACATACCGCTGAGGTGAGTCCCCATATGAGCGCCGGCCTGGATATGGCAAGGGAATTCAGGCTGCCGTGTGTGGCGATCAGAAAGATACCTGCAAATGCACATACGACTGAGGCGGCTTCATATATATGAGGTCTCTTGTGCATGAATATTGTTGTGTACAACAGCAGCATGATTATGTATGTGAACTGGATCACTGTGCCGGTTGCGGCGTTGGAATGTTCGATGGAAGCGAAGTATGTGAACTGCACGCCCATGACACCTGAGAGTGCAAAGAACAGCATAGATATGACACTTTTAGGCTTTGACCATATGGTCAAAGCCCTTTTATCTCCCTTTACGGCGGCGATGACAAGCAGTACGACACCGGATATAAACTGTCTGATTATGGAAAGCTGTGTGGCATTTACATCTGACGACTGGAACACGTATTGTCCAAGGACTCCGCTTATGCCCCACATGATTCCGCATGACAGAACCAGTATGATTCCGAATCTCTGTGAGTGGTTGATCTGTTTTTCTGACATAACACCGCCTCTTCTCTTGTTAAAAGTGACATCATTTTACCACCGATATTTCTAATTTTCAATTATTCTTTAAACAAGGTGCCTTGGTGTCAAATGAAGGGTTGAATGCATAGAAATTCTTGTGATCGAGGGTATCTTTTACAGCCTCAAGGCATTCGCCAAATCTCTGGAAGTGCACGACCTCCCTCTCGCGCAGGAATTTGATAGGCTCATATACGTCCGGGTGATCCTTGCACAGTCTGAGAATGTTGTCGTAGGTCGACCTGGCTTTCTGCTCAGCGGCCATATCCTCAAAAAGATCTGTTATCGCGTCGCCCTTGCACTGGAATTCGCAGGCGTTAAATGGAATTCCTCCTGCCGCCTGGGGCCAGATGCCGATGGTGTGGTCGATATAATATTTGTCAAAGCCCGATGCCTTGATCTCCTCGATGCTCAGATCCCTTGTGAGCTGGTAAATGATGGTCGCAACCATCTCGAGATGGGCAAGTTCCTCGGTTCCGATGTCGGTCAGAGCCGCCTTGACCTTCTTGTCAGGCATGGAATATCTCTGCGACAGGTATCTCATCGAGGCACTCATTTCACCGTCCGGACCGCCGTATTGACTGATTATGTCCTGAGCCAGCTTTGCGTTGGTTTCCTTTATATTTATAGGAAATTGTAATCTTTTCTCATAAACCCACATTAGCAGTTACACTCTCCTTCCCATGGCCAAGGGTCATTGACCCAGTTGAAATAGTTGTTGTCAGTGACCTGATATTTGTTCAGCGGCCCATACATGTTCACGTAATCATTTATAGCCTGGGTGCGCATGCTCTGATAGTTGTCATAGCTCGAAAGTGCCTTGGTGCAGTCGGGATGAAGGTCGAGATAGAGCGCAATATCGTCAAGTGCAAAAGAGACCTCTGTGATAAAGCGCAGAAGCTGTTTTTTGTTCATTTTATTCATGGCTATTTCCCCCTTACCCCGCAGAATATCAGATTGAGATCCTTGAACATGGTGCCCTCCATCAGTCCGCATTTTGCATCGTACAGATTTTCAAAGAGCTGTTCAGGGATATAAGCCATTCCGAGCGGCCTGTCGGTTCTCACTGAAGTGGCAGTGCCGGAGTCGCAGGAGCGTGGCTTGGAGCCGGATGAGGCGGTGTATTTAACAGAGGTTCCCTGGTTATAGTAGCATCGATTCTGGCCGTTACGGCAGCAGTTTCTGTTTTGTTCCACTATAAAAGCCTCCATACATAAGTTTTCTCTGTATAAACTATGCTGGAGGCTTAAATATGTTACTGTATTTTGTCGTGTGTTAAATACCCTTCATGGAGAGCTGTATGCGTTTCTTGGCGAGGTCTATGCCGATGACCTTTACCTGGACAATGTCGCCGACGCTCACCACGTCAAGAGGGTGCTTTATGAATTTGTCGGACATCTCTGAGATGTGGACAAGTCCGTCCTGATGAACACCTATATCCACAAATGCACCGAAGTCGATCACGTTTCTGACGGTTCCCTTGAGTATCATTCCCTCTGTCAGATCCTTCATCTCAAGGACATCTCCTCTGAGGATCGGCTTTGGCATCTCGTCACGGGGATCACGGGCAGGCTTTTCAAGCTCCTTTATGATGTCGTTGAGAGTTATCGTTCCTGTTCCCAGCTCCTCAGCTAGCTTTTTGATGTTGCCGGCGGCTTTTGAAAGATCCTTGAGCCTGCCGGATGCAATGTCATCGGTTGTGTAGCCGATGTGGCTCAGCAGGGCAGTGGCTATATCGTAACTCTCAGGATGTACAGATGTGGCATCCAGAGGATTTGAGCCGCCGCTTATCCTCATGAAACCTGCGCACTGTTCAAATGCCTTAGGTCCGAGCTTGGCAACCTTGAGGAGTTCCTTTCTGGTTTTGAAGCGTCCATTTGCCTCTCTGTAATCCACGATATTCTTGGCCAGCGTCTTGTTTATTCCGGAAATGTGCTCCATGAGTGGGGCAGAAGCGGTATTGAGGTCGACGCCGACTTTATTTACAGAATCCTCAACAACTGCGTCCAAGGCTTCTGTCAGCTTCTTCTGGTTCATATCGTGCTGATACTGACCGACTCCGATAGCTTTTGGATCGATCTTGACCAGCTCTGCCAGAGGATCCTGTACTCTTCTGGCGATGGAAGCCGCACTTCTCTGACCAACATCAAAATGAGGGAATTCCTCGGTTGCAAGCTTGCTGGCGGAGTAGACAGAAGCTCCTGCCTCGTTGGTTATCACGTACTGTACAGGTGTGTCAAGTTCACTGATGAGCTCGGCGATCACCATCTCTGACTCTCTGGATGCCGTACCATTTCCCACGGATATGAGAGTTATGCCGTACTTCTTTATAAGAGCATTCACAGTATTTTTAGCCTCTGCAACCTTCTTCTGAGGTGCCGTTGGGAATATGACAACGGTGTCGAGAACCTTTCCGGTCGGATCCACAACTGCGAGCTTACAGCCGGTTCTGAACGCCGGATCCCAGCCGAGCACGGTCTGTCCTGCGATAGGAGGCTGCATGAGGAGCTGCTGCAGATTCGATGCAAATACCTTGATGGCACCGTCCTCAGCGGTCTCTGTGAGGGCGTTTCTGATCTCCCTCTCGATGGCAGGGGCTATGAGCCTGTCGTAGCTGTCTGCGATCGCGTCTGAAAGTATCTGTTCGGTCTCAGGATTGTCTCTGACGATGATCTGTTTTTTCAGATATGATATTATGTCGTTGACCGGTGCCTCGATCTTTACTGTGATGAACTTTTCCTTTTCACCGCGGTTAACGGCGAGGGTTCTGTATCCGGTCATCTTGGATACAGGGGTGGAGAAGTCGTAGTACATCTCGTATACGGATTCAGCCTCCGGGTCCTTTGCTGTTGTTCTCAGCACACCGTGTCTGGTGGTGAGGTCTCTTATGTGAGTCCTGTAATCGGCGGTGTCAGATATATTTTCAGCGATTATGTCCATTGCGCCTGCGATGGCTTCGCTGGTGTCTGCAACGCCCTTCTCCTCAGACACATAAGCTTCAGCTTCCTTGACTATCGGAGTTCTTGTCATCTGCAGCATGATGATGTTTGCAAGCCCCTCCAGCCCTTTGTCCTTGGCGATGGTTGCCCTTGTCTTTCGCTTAGGCCTGTATGGTCTGTAGAGATCGTCGACCAGAACCATGGTCTCGGCCTTCTCAATGTCCGCCCTGAGCTGATCTGTAAGTTTTCCCTGCTCCTCTATACTTGCGATGACCTGAGCCTTTTTGTCCTCGAGATTTCTAAGGTATACAAGTCTTTCGTGAAGAAGACGAAGCTGTTCGTCGTTGAGGGAGCCGGTGGCTTCCTTTCTATATCTGGCGATGAATGGAATTGTGTTGCCCTCGTCGATGAGTTTTACCGCTGCTTCAACCTGGCTGTCACGACAGCCTATCTCCTGAGCAATTTTCTTGATTATGTCCATGTATATACTCCTTTTGTAAAGTGTGATGTGCAAAGTAAAAAATATTTCATTGTAAATGTAAAATTTAATAGAAGCACATTTGTTAAGTATATAAAAAATGGATAGATTATTCAAGGCTGCTATGTTATACTTTGTGTAGTTTGGGATGTACTGAAAGGGATAAGAAGATGGCTGACATGACACTGGGAAAAGGCGTTGATGATATGGTTGGACCGGATGTACAGGTTTCAGAACGCATACAGCAGGCTATGGATATGGCAAAAGCATTTCATGAAGGGCAGATGCGCCGGGGAAATGGCGGTATGAAGCCTTATTATGATGAGCATATACTTGGCGTATACAATATCCTGAGAGAAGAGTGCGGGATAACCGACGAGGATATCCTCATAACTGCACTCCTTCACGACACGGTTGAAGATACAGAATGTACACTTGACGATATAGAGAGTGCATTTGGTACGGACATACGCGAACAGGTGAGACTTCTGACTAGGATACAGGGGGAACCGTTTTCCGTATATGCCAGGAGGTTATTTTCCCAGGGTTCGTACCAGACGGTGATCGTGAAGCTGGCGGACAGGCTTCACAATCTCAGAACGATAGTTTATATGCCTGATGTGAGGTGGATACAGAAGAAGATAAAGCAGTCGTATACAGACATTCTCAATCCCCTTCCCGAGGCTATGCGGAGAATAGACGGAAGATATAATGAACAGATATATATGCTCGCAGATAAGATAGAAGAGCAGATACTGGAAGTGCAGAGAGCACTGAACCTGAAACATTCATGATAGGTTGTATCATGGATGAAGCCGGGACAGCGCTCTTTGTTTTTATTATACTGTCTAATAGAAAATTTTTGTCTCGTCGATGATCGTATATACGTTGTCTGAGTAGTCAAGCATTATCACGTTGCAGTTCTGCTGCAGCCCGCCTGACCAGAACTCCTCGAGCGGATGCTTTTTCACATGCATCATCATTGCTTTGTTTATCGCACCGTGGGCAACGATCATGATCCTTGAATATTTTGAGGAGAGTGGCTCCACATACTCAGTCATGAATCTGGCCGCCCGCTGGCAGAGTTCCTCAAATGATTCACCGTTTCCAACCGGGTGATAGAGCTCAGGATGCTTGAAGAAATACTGAAAATCCTGACCTCCGTCTGCCAGAAGTTCTGACATATTCTGCCCTTCCCAGTCACCAAAGCACATTTCCTTTATGAGGTCATTCTTCACAATTGGAATGTCCCTGCCGCCGACAATGAGGCTGGCTGTCTCGTAAGCCCTCTTAAGCGGACTGGAAAACACCATATCAAAGTGTGTGTCTCTCAGATTTTCTCCTGTGATCCTGGCGAGCTCTCGTCCTTTGTCGCTGAGCTCAATGTCAGTCCGGCCCTGAAGCAACTTCTTTTTATTCCATACGGTCTCACCGTGTCTTACAATATAAATCTCCATGTGTATAGTCCTCCAAAATCAAATGTCCTCGATCTGCCAGTCGATAGGCTCGACTCCGTTTGCAACCAGGAAATCGTTGGTCTTGCTGAACGGCTTGCTTCCCCAGAAGCCCCTGTATACAGACAGTGGACTTGGGTGTGCGGACTTCAGGATCAGGTGGTGTGGGTTGTTCAGGAATGCGGCCTTCTTCTGGGCGTATGCACCCCACAGGATGAACACGATAGGTCTGTCTTGCTCGTTCAGGATCCTGATCGCTGCATCGGTAAAATGTTCCCAGCCCTTTCCCTGATGGGAACCGGCTCTGTGAGCCTGAACGGTCAGCACGGCATTGAGCATGAGGACTCCCTGGTCGGCCCACTTCTCAAGATATCCGTTATTGGGGATCTTACATCCCAGATCATCGTGAAGCTCCTGATATATGTTGACGAGCGATGGTGGTATGGTGACACCTGGTTTCACACTGAAACTCAGACCGTGTGCCTGCCCCGGCTCATGATATGGATCCTGACCGATTATCACACATTTTACATGGGATAACGGCGTTGTGTGAAATGCGTTGAATATATCATCGGCTGGTGGGTAGACAGTTTCCGTTGCGTATGCCTGCCCCACAAAATCAAACAGCTTTTTATAGTAAGGTTTCTTATATTCAGGCTTAAGATATTCAGCCCAGTCATTTGTTATTGCTGGCATATTGATACTCCTTTTTGTATACAAATATAATGATCCGAAACACAGTTATTTTATCACGGGCGGGGTGCAAAGTAAAATAAACTAATTCAAGTTTTAAGTTGTAAGAAGCAATATCACATGATATACTTACCATATCTGAGAATTGATAAAGGCTTATAGAAAGGAGCATATGAGTATGGAGAAAGCATATAAGACTATGAAGCAGGTTGGAGCACTCAACATAGCACTTGGGGTTATAACGATAGTTACTGGTCTTGTAGTGGGTATACTGATGCTTACAGCAGGCGGAAGATCTCTCAAGAACAAGAGATTTATTGTCTGGTAGAACTGTTAATATATATAGGATTATAGCGAAAAGGGGTTGACATCTGACACTTGTATGTGTTAGAGTCAGCCTAGATAATGCGATGAAGAGGAGCAGTAGAATTCTGGAGATGTTCAGAGAACCGCCGGTTGGTGTGAGGCGGTGATCGATAGGGTTTGAACTCGCCTTGGAGCAGCCCGCTGAATGGCACGTCAGATGATCGTGTGAAGTAGGAAGGGACGGAGCCTGACCGTTACAGCAGGAGGGTATAAGACGGCGGTAAGTATATCGTTCATCTGTATCTGCGATGAGAGCATACATTATTGTATGAAATAGAGTGGTACCGCGTAACTTACGTCTCTATAGTGATTAGGAGATGTGAGTTTTTTTTTGCTTAAGTAGGAGGTTATATCAATGAAGAATTATCAGAATTACAAGCGTGGCTATTACATGCCGCCGGTACAGTGCACAGACTGGGTAAACAAGGAGTATATTGACAAAGCACCTATCTGGTGCAGCGTGGATCTGAGAGACGGTAATCAGGCCCTGATCGTACCTATGAGCCTTGATGAGAAGCTGGAATTTTTCAAGGAGCTTGTCAGGATCGGTTTCAAGGAGATAGAGATCGGATTTCCTGCAGCGTCCGAGACTGAGTACGAGTTCTGCCGAACACTTATAGAGCAGGATCTCATACCTGATGATGTCACGATACAGGTACTTACACAGGCAAGACCACATATTATAGAGAAGACATTTAAGGCTATAGAGGGTGCAAAGAACGTGATCGTACATCTGTACAATTCAACATCATTTGCCCAGAGACAGCAGGTGTTCAGAAAGTCAAAGGAAGAGATACTTAAGATAGCAGTGGATGGAGCAGAGCTGCTCAACAAGATGGCTGATGAGTACGGCGTTCCATATCGTTTTGAGTATTCACCGGAGAGCTTCACCGGAACAGAGGTTGACTATGCACTTGAGGTCTGCAACGCAGTTATCGATGTATGGAAGCCGACACCGGACAGAAAGGTTATAATCAACCTCCCTGCAACAGTCGAGATGTCACTTCCACATGTTTACGCAAGCCAGATAGAGTATATGAGCAAGAACCTCCACGACAGGGAGAATATTATCCTGTCACTTCATCCTCACAATGACAGAGGCTGTGGAGTGGCAGATGCAGAGCTTGGTATCCTTGCCGGCGCAGACAGAATAGAGGGAACATTATTTGGAAATGGTGAGAGAACAGGAAATGTGGACGTGATCACACTCTGCATGAACATGTTCACCCATGGAGTTGACCCTGAGATAGATCTCAGCGATATACCATCACTCACAGAGATGTATGAGAGAGTTACAGGAATGAAGGTTTACGAGCGTTCACCATATACAGGAAAGCTTGTATTTGCCGCATTCTCAGGCTCACATCAGGATGCCATTGCCAAGGGAATGAAGTTCAGAAAAGAGCAAGGTGACGGAATGTGGACCTGTCCATATCTGCCGCTTAACCCTGAGGATATCGGAAGAAAGTATGATGGCGATGTTATTAGAATAAACAGCCAGTCAGGAAAGGGTGGAATTGGATTCATCCTCCAGACAAAGTACGGCTTTGACCTTCCTGCAAAGTTCAGAGAGGATCTGGGCTACACAGTAAAGGATGTGTCAGATAAGGAGCACAAGGAGCTCAGTCCAAAGGAAGTATTGGATATATTCCAGAATACATATGTCAATATAGATGGCCCTATCAAGATGCTTGAGAATCACTTCGTACAGGGAGATGGAATATCCACAGAGATAACTATTCTGAAGAACGGTGTGAAGAAGGTTTACCACGGCAAGGGAAATGGACGTTTGGATGCCGTGAGCAACGCTATAAAGAAGCACTTTAACATACAGTTCAAGGTCGTATGCTACGAGGAGCATTCACTCCAGACTGGCTCAAACTCACAGGCAGTTGCCTATGTCGGAGTCGAGACTGTCGATGGTAAGGTTACATGGGGTGCAGGAATAAAGAACGATATCATAGACGCATCTGTACATGCACTCGTGAGCGCCGTCAACAGAACGGGAGATCTCAATTAGATATTAAATTAGGGATTAAGATATATTGAATTACATTAAAATACCCGGATGTGCAGGCGAAATGCTTACATATCCGGGTGTTTTTTATGATTCGCTGGTCTTAAGTTTCTTATAGCAGTAACCGATGATATCCTTTCGTGTAACTATGCCGATGAACTTGTTCTGATCGTCAACCACCGGAACAAAATTCTGGACCATGGCTCTGGCTATGAGATCCTCCATGTTGGAACTGATGGATACGGAGGCGTACTCGAATTTCTTTGGAATATCATTGAGGAAGATGCTCTCTGAGGTTTTGAGCGCGTTCATCGAATTGCGCTTGCAGTACCAGAGAATGTCGCCCTCCGTTATGGTGCCGACATATTCACCGGTGTTGGATAGTATCGGTATTGCAGAATATCTGTGTATCTCCATCTTCTCAAGTATCTGTCTGAGTGAAAAACTGTCCTCAATATATGCTACATCGCTCTTAGGTGTAAGAAAAAATAAAATGTTCATGCCGCTTCTCCTTGTCATATATAATTTGTAATTTTACAGCCCCATTCTGTAAATGATAAATACCATGAATATTGCTTATCGCCCATATGTAATAATTATAAAATATAATCAGTATGAGTTCAATTAAATTACTGTGAAATAATAGTGACCGGGTGCATGATAAGAAAGTATTTTCAGAATATAATCCGAAATGTGTCAGATATGTCAGAAATTGCAAAATTATGTTGTTAATTAGTAGGCGATTTGATATTATAAACTTGATATGCACTATTATAAGAGACATAAGGAGGACTGTATGGGATCGGAGAATGTTTTCCAGGAGAATCAGGAATATCTTATAAAGGCAAGGGAGCTGGTGGTGGCTATCGATGATGTGCAGGACAACCTTGAACAGGCGAGAACGGCACAGAGAAAGACCAGCAGGAGTATCTCACAGGAGGAAAAGGGCCTTTCTGATGAGATCAGTTCAACCTTGAAAAACAGAAAGAATGAGATAGAGGGTGGATACGACCAGCAGCTTTCGGCGAACGGAGCCAAGATAAGGCAGCTTCAGTCAAAAAAGGATAAGAAGAAGACGGAGCGTATGGGCAACCGAATAGAGAGCGAGACGGCTTCCCTCAACGAGAGCAACAGACAGCTCAGACTCAAGGCAAAGGAGCTGTTTAAGCAGAACAATGTATCGGGCTTCTGCAATACGGGCTTCTTCTACTGTATGTTCGCTCCGTGCGGAGCAGGCGACGTGTTTAAGCTTATACTGCTTATACTTCTGTTCTGCGGATGTATACCTGCGATTGTATGCGTGGCGCTTTCATACACCATATACCAGACTGGAGTTCACACTTTGACGTATGTGGTGATCAGTCAGGCGATCGTCATAGCAGAATTTATCATATATTTCATAGTGTTCAATCTTGCCAAGGTAAAGAATCTTGAAATCGTCAATGAGGGCAGGCGGATAAGAAACAAGGTCCGCGCCAACAACAAGCAGATAAGGATCATCAGAAACTCGATAACAAGAGACAAGGATGAGAGTGTATATAATCTTGGCAAATATGATGAAAAGCTCAGCGAGCTTGAGGCGGAGCGCGAGGATATAAGCAATCGCAAGCTTGAGGCGATAAAAGTATTTGAGAATGATACAAAACAGGTTATAACTGATGAGATAACAGGAAGACGGCAGCCGAAGATCGACGCACTTAAGGCGGATCTGAAGCAGCTCGAGGAAAAGATCAATGCCATGGAGTCACAGCTTGCTGATATGCAGAGCCATCTGACTGACAGCTATGTCACATTCCTTGGCAAAGATCTGCTCACAGAAGAGAAACTCTCTGATCTTATATCGATCATGGAGGAGGGCACGGCAAGCACAGTGTCAGGCGCCATAGAGGTTTATAAGGGAGAGAGCTAGTCAGTGTGTCGATGATGACAGTATGGCGTCAGAGATGAAGCGTGCCATATTGCTGACGGTATACAGCCTGGTGCTCTGAAGAAGACTCATACCTGGCTTTCCAGACAGATTTACAATCCCGGTGATGGAGATATCTCCTATCGCCGGGAGTTTTTTATTTACACCGATTCCGGGGTACAGGGGGGCGTTAGAGAGCGTGATCATACCTACATCTGAAGGACGTCCAAGGGATGCGTCGACGGCGATGATGGCGGGGGAGACAAAATGGTCGTATATATGGTGTATGGTATCGCGCAGATTGAGGGCGTGGACCGGAGCTTTTAACGTTCCGTACACTTTGAAAGGACAGTTGTGCTCTGTCAGAAAGCTGCCTGTCAGAGGGCCGAGAGCATCACCGGTAGCGCGGTCGGTTCCTATGCATAAAACCACGGTGCTGTCAGAAGGCTGCCCACTGTCTGCCAGAAAATCCGATATTCTGGTTGAAAGCGCACGGCAGGCAAGAATGTCATTTGGATTAAAATATTCTGTTTGTCGCTGCTTCTTTTTTATCATATCAATACCCTGCCTGTGTTTTATAGTATAGAGTATTTCCAAGATTATCAAAGTTTACACAATAGATTCATAAAGCGCTCATTTACGTGATCCTGTAGATATAGGTCGTAATAGGCTGGAATATAGGGCGCAGTTACACACATCAAATGACATGATTTCCTAAAAAAGCGTCTTGTCAACATGGTATTATTCATGCATCGTTGGCGGAGCTGTAAGGGCTGATGCTTAAGAGTATAGGAGGTCGGGTGAATGATAGAGATAGTATATGATGAAGCAAATGAGATGATGAGGTCAAGCGACAGGGTGAAATATGAGCTGCCCAAGAATATACGACAGGTGGGAAATGCCCCAGGAAATTACAAGATATATGTAGAAGACTATGTCATGACATATCTGAGGAGAATTGCATCGCCGGGCAATATGAACTGCCGTGGAGCCATACTTCTCGGAAAAGTATATGATGAAAATGGCACAAAGGTGATATTTGTCAGCGGCGCAGTGGATGCACAGAATCTTGAATTTGACATATCCATGATAAAATTTGGTGACAGCGAGTGGAGCGGGATATATGCGGAGATAAACAAATACTTCGATGACCTATCGATCGTGGGATGGTTCCTGTCCAGAATGGGTTTCTCTGCAGAGATAAACGATCAGATGAAAAGGCTGCACCGCGATAATTTCCCGGGTGAGGGAAAGATCCTGTTCCTTATGGATGCACTGGAGTGTGAGGAGGCATTTTATTATTACGATCACGGGACCCTTATGAGGGAAAAGGGATACTATATATATTATGTGAGAAATGAGAAAATGCAGAACTACATAATCAGCAGAAAGCGTGAGACTGCGGAATCTGCGACAGACAGTGTGGTAATAAAGGATAAGACGGTTGTTGAAAACTTCAGAGAGAGGGGGAAACAGACGGAGAACCGGAAGAAGAGGAGCTGGGGTACAACCGCGGCGTGCTTTGTTGCGGTATGTGCGGTGTCATTTGGTGCATTGTGGTACATATCCCCGGATACAGTGGGGCAGATAATGGACAGGCTGACAAAGGCAAAACACTCCGGTGAGGTTCAGGTGTTCATGAACAGTGCAGACACCATGGCCGGTGCTGAGAAAACAGTGGGAGGAGCTGCATCCGGAGATGCCTATATACAAAAAAATACGCCGGGATCACAGAACACGGAGGCAACTCAGAATGCGGAAGGGGTGCAGGATACAGAGACGGCACAGAAAGCAAATGGATCGCAGGATATATCAGCGGCGCAAGGCGCGGAGAATACAAGTGCTTCGGTGGAGGGAACTTCGTATGGCTCGGAATACACTTCGGACAGTGTTTCAGATGAAGCTGTAACATCAGAGATACCTTCTGTGCCGGAGGATACGGAGAGCATCTATGTGGTTGAACCTGGGGACACTCTTGTGAGTATATCGATAAAGATGTACGGAACGCAGGATGGCGCAGAGAGTATAGCGGCGGTAAATGGCCTGAAGATAGATGAACCTATATATGAGGGCCAGAAATTGGTTATTCCCTATACAGATTAAAAATGCTATAATTACCATGTTTTTTTATAGTGAATAAAGAACAGAAGGAATACGGATATGAAATTTTTAACAAAAAATAAAAAAACTGCGGATAAGGAAATTGCTGCGGGCAGAGACGATGAAAAACAGGAAGTTCAGAATCAGACAGAAGATGATATGGACGAGGAAAGCCTTGCAAATGGCAGGGATAATGTCATTGAAGTAAAACGTACCATGGGCAAAAAAGGCAAAATGCTCCTCGCTATCGCAGCAATTGTGGTTGTGCTGGGACTTGTCACTGCACTTTTGAGATATAATGCGATAAAGACATACACTCAGTATGATGTGGTGTCAGCGACGGAAACATCAGGTGACAATATAGCAGATTACACGGTATTTGCGGGAAATGTGCTGAAGGTGACCAAGGACGGTGCATCTTACATAGATGAAAAAGGCGTGACAAAGTGGGATGTGAGCTATGCGATGAAGATGCCACACGCAGAGGTGTGCGGAAACTACGCGATAGTTGCGGATATGAACGGTAAAGATGTGTATGTGTTTAATGTTGATGGCGAAGTCAGCCGTCAGACTCTCGCTTACGACATCTCAAATGTTGATATTGCAGAGCAGGGAGTGTACACCCTTGTACTTGTGGGAGAAGACTGCAATTATATCAATGGATACGATAAGGACAGCAACACGATCTATGAGCTCAAGACCACGATAGATAAAAGTGGATACCCTATGGATATAGACATATCGAACGATGGACAGAAGCTGGTCACAAGTTATATGAAGATACAGGGCACAAAGGTACAGTCTGTGATAGCCATGTACAATTTTAGCTCGGTTGGACAGAATGAGAATGCTGATCGTATGATGGGAAGCTATACAGTGGATGATGCACTGTATCCTATCGTGAAATTTACAGATAATGACAATATTGCATGCTTTGGTAATAACGATATAAGAACATACACTATGACGGAGAAACCGGAGGAGAGAGCTGTTATAGATCTCAGATCCAGGGAGATGCAGGGCGTATTCTATAATTCTTCCTGCGTGGGTTATATTGCTGTCTCGGATTCTGCCTCAAAGGCGAAATACAAAATATATATATATGACAACAAGGGTGCGCTGAAGGCTGAAGTGGACTACGACAATGCATTTGACAAAATATATGCAACTGAAGAGGAGATAATAGTCACGGGAGATATGGACTGCAGTATAATCAGGTTTAATGGAAGTATGAAATTTAATTATTCATTCACCAAGAATCTTGTAAATGTTGTGCCGGACTCAAACGAGGAGGAGTATGTGGTCATATTTGAAAATGAGACGCAGACTATTGCCCTCAAGGGCATGTAAGAGAAAGGAGAAGCACATATGAATCTGATGTTGCTTGCGTCTGTGGCGGTTATTCTTCTGTGCGCCCTTATCGGATACAGGAGAGGTCTCATCAAAAGTGCGGTAAGTGCAGTGGGCATAGTAGGAGCGGTGATCCTGACAAATGTGCTGAATCCGTATGTAAACCAGTTCCTCTGTCAGCATACACCACTCAGAGACACCGTGAGGCAGAAGGTGGAGCAGAGCATAGGAGTGGAAGATATCAGTGAAAGTGTATCTGTCTATGAGAAAGAAGATTATCTAGAACATACAGAACTGCCGGAGATCGTGAAGAACTACATACGCAGTAACGGCGGAGACAAGATAAATGGAAAGGCGATCGGAGACTATGTGGCATATGTTGTGGATTATCTCACGGATATGGTCATGAACGGACTGTCTTATCTGTTAACCATATTTGTGGTGCTACTGCTCGTGTTGATAGCTCTTGCGTTATCGCATGTTCTGTCGGGTATCCCCGTGGTCGGTGGACTGGACAAAGCAGGAGGACTTGTTTTTGGCGTTGCACAGGCTGTGTTGTGTATATGGATCGCAATGGTTCTCATAACGTTTTTGTCAGCATTCTCAGTGGCTTCGCAGATGCTGGAAATGGTACACGACAGCAAGGCTCTCACATATCTGTACGATAAAAACATTTTTTTGAAAATAGTTATTGACATATTGGGAGATATTTAGTATAGTTTCACTTGCTGGTTGTGACCGGCACAAGTTAACATCGATTTTCTTCTTCTGTCACTGGAATATGATGACAAAGAAAATGAAAAAAGTTGTTGACATACACACTTCGGTGTGGTAATAT
>NZ_QTXH01000010.1:0-284 GCF_003461545.1 Coprococcus sp. AF16-22 | reverse complement strand
TTAGAAGTTGTCGCCGAAGAGGTCAGACATCAGCAACCGAAAAGGTCTTGAAAAAAGATAAAAAAGTTGTTGACAAAGAACTTCAGATGCGATAACATATAGAAGTTGTCGCTGAGAGGCGAAAACATAAAGAACCTTGAAAAATTAACAACATGACAACCCTGAAATTCCAAACAAGAATTTCAAGAACGTCGGATCAGAGATGATATCAAAGATCCAACAAACCAATAACAGTAAAGATGATTAGGAAAAATACAAGCTAGTATGATTTCTGACATAGGATT